>JAUWTE010000347.1 GCA_030609765.1 Acidobacteriota bacterium | reverse complement strand
TGCTCTTTGCGGTCACCGAGGGCGATTCCGAGATGGCTCATAATGGCCGCCTCGGCACAGTCGGCGAGAGCGCGCTCAGCATCACGGTCAGGCATTGCCCGCCCAGGGTAAAGCCGCGCCGTCAACATCCTGACAACGAACCGCGTGGGTTGGCGACGAATGGTGCTGGACGGACGGCGCGGTGCTCGTCCCGACTCCCACGCCGCGCGGTCGTTGAGGTCGATTCGAAAGCGCACCGATGAGACGCAGTCAACCGGATCAGCAGGGCGACGGCCACCCTCGAAGCCGCCACTCTGGGTCGGTCCTATCCACCGTCGGCTCTCCCTTACCGACAAGAAGTAGATTCCCATGGCCCCAGCCTCCAGGCATGGTCTAGCCTTTCCCCCGCGAAGACTCAAGGAGGCTGGGTCATTGAGGCGGCTCGCTACGTACTGCATCACTAGTCGATTCTCGTTGCCTGGTGTCTCAGAGCAGCATCATCGCCACAAACGGCAACAGCACCAGTAGTGCCAGGGTCGCGTGACCACGCTGTTTCGTGTTGTGGCTGTCCCAGGTGAACAAGTAGACCGCCAACACGAAGCCGAGGATCCCGCTGGCCAGCAGGGAAATGATCGATCCCCACGCCGCGAAATCTGCCGACTCTCCCATGGCCAACGCGTTGAACGCGTTCATGGCATGGGTGGCAGGAAGAAGCCGTGCGAACCTCCCGACGGCCTCGGCCAGGTCGGCATGAGGGATCATCATCCCTCCCAGCAGCATCGAGGGTAGGAAGATGAGTTGCGACCAGAACACCTGTGAACGTGAGTTGGAGGACACAACCCCGATCAGCACGCTGATGCCGGCGGAGGCGACTGCGACAGCGAAGAACGTGAAAGCATATCCGGCCCAGTTCACAGGTAGGGGAGCGTCGAATAGCAGGGGGGCGCTGACGGTGATGATCGCCGCAACGATCACCAGGTGAAGTGTGGTTGTCAGCGCGGGGATGGCCAGGATTGACGGGGCGGGAACCCCGTTGATCTTATAGCTGCGAAACACCCCTGCTTCGCGAGCTGTGACCAGTGATTCGGGCAACCCCAGCAACGTGGCGGCGAGTACGGCGAACACCACCATGGCCGGGATCATGACCGGGAGGAAGGAGGGGTTGAGGCCGGGCATGATTAGTCCCATCATCAGGAAGAAACCCAGCGGGAACAGGTAGTTCATCAAGAGCAGCGTCGTGTTGCGGATGCCGGTGCGGAAATCGAATGAGAAGTGGGTGACGAACGCGTTCATCAGATCCCCTCCGCGTTCGCGCTATCGGTGATCTCCAAGAACCTATCTTCCAAAGACGGGCGTTCCACCCGCAGGTCGATCAGTGAATCGTCGATGGCTTCCACATGAGTGATGATCGCGGCCACCGTGGGACCTATGTCGGTGCTGAAGAAGATCGAGTAGTCCCCTTCGTGTACCGCCCGCCTCACCGCCGGGAAGGTGGTATCGGGTCCGGACAGACTGGCGCCCTGTGTACGCACGCTGACCTTCGTCAGCCCCGCACCCGTAGCGGTGATCTCCCTCGGCGTACCGACCGCGGCGATACTCCCCTCCAACAGGATGGCGACGCGATCCGACATCTCTTCAGCCTCAGCCATGTCATGGGTGGCCAGAATGATCGTCGTACCGGCCGTGCGTAGCTCGTTCATCAGGTTGTGCAACTCGACGCGGGACGGCACATCGAGGCCGGCTGTCGGCTCGTCCAAGAACAGCACCATCGGATCGTTAGCAACGGCGAGCGCCAGGGCCAGACGTCGCTGCTGGCCCCCCGACAGTGTGTGGTATTGAGCGTCGCGCTTCTCGCTCAAACCGAGCCGCGCCAACAGATCGAACCGCGGCGCTACACCCCGATAGGCGCAGAAGAGCCTCATCGCCTCGCCGGGGGTGATGCTGTCGGGCAGCCCCGCCGACTGCAGTTGCACTCCGATGACACCTCGCAGCCTGTGTGGCTCCCGCACCGGGTCGATCCCGGCTACCCGCAAGGATCCGCCGTCGGGGGCGCGCAAACCTTCGAGGCACTCCAGGGTGGTGGTCTTGCCTGCGCCATTCGGGCCGAGCAAACCGAAGATCTCGCCCCTCCGCACGTCGAAAGAAATCCCGTCGACTGCAACGAAATCGCCGTACGTCTTGCGGAAATCTACGACATCGACCACTGACACTGTCATGGAACTCGTCATTCGCGGACGATTGAGCGTAATCGAGCAAGGGTCACCCTACTGCAGTCTCCGACGGACAGTTGATCCATTGTGCCCCGCGCTCGGAGCCAGATCCTGGCCAGGCACGGAGTCTCCAACCCGGGTCTGACCTTTCCACCGAAGGCGTTTTCGCCGGCAAGACTCAGACTCTGGCCACGCCTTGAGCCTCGACCCTGGGTCTGTCTTATCGACCGTCGGCTCTCCTTCGGAAGGTGGTGCCAGAACCGCTGAGGGTGGTGGGGACGATGCGGGGGAGCACTCCAGATCTGGGCCCCATTGACCGACGCGGCTGACGCGCTCTTCGGTGTGGGGCAGGGATGGTCGACCCGGCACCTGTCAGGGCTTGCGTGCGGAAGTGCTTCAGTCTGCGGTAGACCATGGCGAGCGGTCGTTGACGGGAAGGATATGGTGACCGGTGTCCTCGTTCGCACGGACAGATTGGAGGAAACGCAGTCAGTCACATGAAGCCATTCGAGGAGCTCACTCACCGGGGCCGCATACGCAGGATGTATGGATTGGCACGTGTGGCCCTTGCGGCCTATGGGGTCAGCGAAGCGCGGCTCCAGTTGGTCCGACAGGCCGGGAACACCCTGTTCCGCGTCTGCACCTCCAGCTTGTCGATAGCTGGAGCGTCGGACGGGTTGTTCGAGGAGGACCAGTATCTGTTGCGCGTCCACGAACCCGGCTATCAGGCGCCCGATGCCCTTGAGCTGGAACTGGCATGGCTCGCCGCCATGCGCCGTGACGCTGACTTGCCGGTGCCGGAACCTGTCTCAGCCTTGGACGGTCGCCTGCTGCTGGCGATCTCGTTGCCGGGGATACCCGGGACCCGTTATTGCTCCCTTCTCCGCTGGGTCAAGGGTCGGCTGGTTGGGCACCGGTTCCGGCCCCATCACTTCCGGGTCCAGGGACGACTGATGGCGCGCCTGCACGACTTCGCAACGCAGTGGGAGCCTCCGCCGGGTCTCAGCAAGCGCAGGTTTGACTGGGATGGGCTGTTCCAGGATGACGTGGGCAGCGGCATGCCGAATGCCGAGGCCTGGAAGCTGCTCTCGCCGAATCACAGGGAGGCCTTCGCCGTCGTGGCGGAGCAGGTCCGGGAGGTCATGGACGACTGGGGCCACGGTTCTGACGTGTACGGCTTGATCCACGGGGATCTGGCCATGGATGCCAATCTGCTGTTCTGGAAGGGCGAGGCTCGAGCCATCGACTTCGACGATTCCGGGTTCGGCTACTGGGTCTTCGACCTGGCGGTGGCCCTAGACGCCTGTTGGGAAGACGTTGATTTTTCACGCCACCGGGAAGCCCTGCTGACTGGGTATGCCGAATGCCGTTCTCTCCCGGAGAATCAGGTGGAACAGGTGGAGTTGTTCTGGGCTGCGCTCCAGGTCTACTGGAACCTCTGGGCTGTCGGGGCGACTCATCTCACCCCACGCCTGGCTGACGAATTCGGCGAGCGGATCGACCACACGGCGGAACTCGTTGTGCGTTACGCACACTCGGCTCGCAGGCTCATCTGAAGGGTGCAGGGCTGGTCTCTCGGTTGACGCAACTCGCGCACGGGGGCCGTTCGATCGGGGTCAGAAGTGATCCTGCAACCACTCCCGCATGACGTCGGTGCACCGATGCCCCAACAACTAACAGGGAGGCCGAAACCCACCGCAGTTCTTATGCACCTGGACGGAGCACAACCCTGGTCAACCAGGCATGCCTCAGACGCTGTCTGCCCGACCATCACGCCTGATCCGCCACCCCACGTCGGTCTTCTCCATTGAAGGCGCGCCCTTGCCAAAAAGAGACGGTCCCTCACGGCTTCAGTCTCCAAGAGGGGTCTGTTCTATCCACCGTCGGCTCCCCTAACTATGTGAAGTAGACCCCATGGCTTCAGTCTCCAGAAGGGGTCTGTCCTATCCAGCGTCGGCTCTCCGACACCGGGAACTCGCCTGCGGCGAGTTCCTTGCGAGTTCTGGCCTGCGCCGGAACTCTCGTCGCGTCTGGGCTGCAAGGGCCCGACCTCCCGGAGGGCTGCGTTCATCTTGGGGACTCCCGACACCCCACGCAGTAGCCCAATCCGCGCCCTCAGTCGCCACGCTGGATCGGAGTGATGCACCGAACGCTTGCCGTGCCGCGGGAGGCCATCACACGGCGAATGCCGAGGGTGGGCTAGCTAGGCTTACCGAGGAGGCTTGGGGGTGTCCAGCCGTGGCTGATTATGGCTTGTTCGTCAGTTACAAGAGCCATGAC
>JAUWTE010000127.1 GCA_030609765.1 Acidobacteriota bacterium | reverse complement strand
TGACGGCGTCGGCATCATCAACACTCAAGGTCCGGTAGTCGACCTCCGTGATGCCCCCCTCGGCGGTCGCCTTCACGCGAGCTTCGTAGCGGAGCTTCCCCTCGATACCCAAGAAGTCGCTGTTCTTTCCCGTGATCACGAGCCCGTCCGGCGGCAGCCCGTCCATCAAGAAGTAGTCGGTGCCGTAGTTGGAGTGCGCCTGGTTTCTCGCCCCGTGCAGTGTTGCGGAAAAAGAGATCTGCCTCGGACGGTCGGCGGTCAGGCGCACCACGATGACCTGATCGACGGGGCTCGAGAGGATCTCACGGGTGAAGGTCACGTCGCCGACTCGGTAGGAAACCGTGACAATGGCGGTATCCAGATCGAGCTCGAGCCGGTAGTCATCAACCGAGTCGTGGCCCGGAAAGTCGAGCAGCAGGTCCCCCAGCGGCTGGTACTTCATCTGCTCGTAGGGGATGCCCATCATGGTGCGGCCGAACAGATCGTGGGCCTTCGCGTACTCCCCAGCGAAAATCAGCCGCTGAATCTCCGGTAGGGCTTCGGCGCCGCCATCTCTGCTGGGATCGTACGGTCCCCCGCTCCACAGCGTCTCCTCGTTGAACTGGATGCGCTCCTGGGCGGTCTGGCCGAAGACCATGGCGCCGAGCCTGCCGTTGCCGACGGGCAGAGCCTCATTCCATGCCCCGGCCGGCTGCCGATACCAGAGCTTCATGGCCGACCACTCATCGGCTGCGGTCGCCTGCGCCTGCCCCGGCGTCGCTACTCCCGAGGCGGCCGCAATCGGCGAGGTCGACGCCGCAAGGCTATCGGGCGACGGCCCGGCGGCTCCCACTAGAGCCGACAAGCCGCCTGCTCCCCAGACAAGAACAAGAACGAGCGTCACACGACGCTTCATTGTCGGGCTCCAGGTCGTATCATTCACTCGGCCAGTCGAGCCAGCCGATTCAAATGGCGTAGGCTTCTTCAACTACCGTCGACCGCAATCCGGGAAGTATGGAGGAAGAATGAGAATCATTCGAGGTGGGCTGATCGTCGCCCTGCTGATTTGCACGTTGGTCTCGAGCCCGGCACCCGCTTCAGCGGCCCAAAAGGAAGGCCCACCACAAGTCCCCCTGACGGTGGCCGAGGCGAGCGGCTTCACCGCTACATCCCGCCACGCCGACATCATGGAGTTCATACGGGAGCTGCAGCTCCTCAGCCCGCTCGTGCGGGTCGAAACCCTGGCTGTGAGCGCCGAGGGGCGTGAGCTGCCGATGATCGTGATCGGCAACCCGCCACCGGCGTCACCCCAAGACCTCGCCAACGACGACCGGGCGGTCGTCTACTTTCAGGCCAACATCCACGCCGGCGAGGTCGAGGGCAAAGAGGCCACTCAGATGCTGGCCCGGGACATCGTTCTGGCCGATCCGCCTCCGGCATTCCTCGACAATCTGGTCGTCCTGATTGTGCCGAACTTCAACCCCGACGGAAACGACAAGATCAGCCCGGACAATCGCCGCAGCCAACACGGGCCCGAGCAGGGGGTGGGCGTGCGGCACAACGGCCAGAACCTCGATCTCAACCGTGAAGGAATGAAGCTGGAGTCTCCCGAGGCGCAAGGGCTAGTGCGCAACGCCCTGATGCGCTGGGACCCGGTGCTCTTTCTTGATGCCCACACTCACAACGGCTCGTACCACGAAGAGCCCGTAACCTACACGTGGGGCTTCAACCATAACGCCGACCAGAGCATCATCCGCTACCAGTCCGAAAAGATGATGCCCGCAATCGAGGAGATGTTGCGCTCCGAACACGACATCCTGTCGGTGCCGCACGGCGATTTCATCGACGTGGAGGACCCCGAGAAGGGATGGATACCCGCCGGCCCGGAGGCACGATACCTGAGCAACTACGTCGGCCTGCGCAATCGCTTGTCGTTGCTCAACGAGCAATACCCGTATGTGAGCTTCGAGGAGCGGGTGCGAGGCTGCTACGCCCTGCTGTGGTCGCTGCTCGAATACACCAGCGATCACAAAGACGAGATCGTCGATCTCGTCGCCGAAGCCGATCGCCTAACGGTGCAGCGGGGAATGGACCCCACCGCCGAGAGCGCGACATTCGGCATCGACTGGGACGTCCGCGCCATGGGCACCTACACCGTGCGTGGCTATGCCATGGAGCGCATCCCCACCGAGGGCGGCAGGCCGCGCGTCAACGTCGATTTCGACGACAAGCGCACCTACGAGATCCCCTACCTCGCCGACTACTACGCAACGCAATCCGTTCCCCTACCCCACGCCTACCTGCTCACGGTTACCGCCCCCGATATCGAGAAGAAGCTCCTGCAACACGGCTTACTGGTCGAAAAGCTGACAGCTCCAGCTACCCTCGATGTGGAAGCCTTTACCGTTTCCGAGCTTGAGAGCGACGAGCGGCTGTTTCAAGGACACCTGCTGCGCAGGGCGCACGGCGAGTACGAGAGCGTGGAGATGGAGTTCCCGGCCGGCACGCTATTCGTTACCACCGCGCAGCCGCTGGGACGCGTCGCCGCTTCGCTGCTCGAGCCCGAGAGCGACGACGGGCTGCTGGCATGGAACTTCTTCGACCGCTACCTGACCCGCGGTTGGGGCTCCGTGCCGTTCCCGATCTACAAGCTCATGCGGCCGGCCAACTTAGCAAAAACCACCTTGAAGTAGATAGCTAGCGCTCGAAGTTGCGGATCGGCTCGATATCGAGTACCCAAGCGCTGCGGCCGTGGGTGCCGCTCACCAACTCGCTCTCTCTCGGGTGAACAACGAGGTCGTGCACCGGGGTGGTAGGCAAGTTGGTGCTCAGCGAATGCCAGCTCTCGCCCGCGTCGAGCGAAACGTACACCCCCAGGTCGGTTCCCACGTAGAGGATGTCGGCGTCGGTGGGGTCCTCGCGGACCACGTTGATCGACTCCGACGGCAGGTTGCCGCGGATCGGTGTCCAGGTTTCACCGAAGTCCGGCGAGGCATACAGATACGCCTCGAAGTCATCCTCTCGGAAGCCCGTGAAGGACGCGTAGACGGTGCCGATCTCGTGCTGTGAGGCGATCACCCTGCTGACCCACTTGGCTGGCAGCCCGTCGCTGACCTTGGTCCATTCTGCGCCGTCGTTTCTGGTCAGGTAGATGCTGCCGCCCTCTGTGCCGACGTAAAGGAGCCCTGGCTCGAGGCTGGACTCGGCGATCATGGTGATCGTGCCGAACGGAACCACGGCCCGCTCACCCCCGCCCTCATCCGCCAGATCGGGGCTGATGGCGAACCAGTTATCGCCGCGGTTCAGTGACTTCAGCAGGACGTTGGCACCGGCGTAGAGGGTCAGCGGGTTGTGGTGTGAGATCAGGAACGGCATGTACCAGCTCCGGCGCCACTCCGGCTCACCCTCAGGGGCCTCGGGCGCAATCTCTTCGGTTGATTCCCGGCCCGAGTACACGGACTCCCCGTCGAGATCCATGCGCAGCATGTGCCCGTGCTGATGTGTGTAGTAAACGATGTTCTCCTGAGTCGGGTCGCGCAGGATCACGAACGAATCACCGCCCGTCCACATGTCCAGATACACGTTCTCCCAGGGGTCAGTCGGCATGTCGCCGATCGCCTTGTCGGACGGCCCGTAGAGAGCGGCATTGTCTTGCGTGCCGATGAAGATGTTGTAGGGCTCGGCCATATCGGTGGTGACTGCGTAGGCCTCGGCCGCTGGGATGTTGTTGACGTGCAGCCAGGTGCTACCGCGGTCGTAGGAGATGAACAGGCCGCCATCGTTGCCTAGCAGCACGCGGTCGGCGTTGAGAGGGTCGATCCAGATCTCGTGATGGTCGAGGTGCATGATCTCGCCGCGAGTGTCGTGTAGGCGGAGGATCTCCTCGCCGATGCGTTCGTACGTCTTGCCCCCATCGGTGGAATGGAAGGCACGGTTGCCGAGGATGAAGATTTCGTCCTCGTTTTCGGGCGAAACGTGCACGTCGCAGAACTTCCAGCCATAGATCCCGAAGACCGGGTAGAGGTCCTCTTCGTTGACCTTCCGCCAGGTATCGCCCTTGTCATCGGAGCGGTAGACCTCGCCGCCGATGATCTCGCGCGGCCGACGGCTTTCGGCCTGCTCGCCGGTATAGGGGCCCCAGTTGTCGATGAAGGCATACACGACGTCGGGGTCGCTATGGGCGAAATCGAGGCCGGCTCGGCCGAGCGGCCAAGGGGGGAGCCCCACAGTCAGCTTCACCCAGGACGCCCCGGCATCCGTCGACTTGTAGAGACCGCTCTCCAGGCCGCTGACGGTCGCCTCGCCGCTCACGGCCCGCCAGGCGGCGGCGATGAGAATGTTGCTGTCGGAGGGATCCATGACCAGGTCAACGACACCTGTGCGGTCACTGATGTGGAGGACCTTCTCCCAGGTCGATCCCCCGTCTGCTGTCTTGAAGACCCCGCGCTCGTCGTTGCGCGTCCAGAAATGTCCGAGCGCTGCCACATAAACAACGTCGGGATCGCGCGGGTCGATCAGCACCTTGCCGATGTGGTGCGTGTCGTGCAGCCCCATGTTTTGCCAGGTCTCGCCGGCGTTGATCGACTTGAATACTCCGGTGCCGGCGTACGAATAGCCGCTGTGGCGGGGCTGTGTCTCGCCCGTTCCCACCCAGACGATGTTCGGATCGGACTGCGATACGGCCACATCACCGATCGTGAAGGTCGACTCCTTTTCGAAGATCGGCGTCCAGGTGATGCCGTTGTTGGTCGTCTTCCAGAGGTTTCCCGAGCCCACCCCGACGTAGATGGTGCCGTTGTTGCCAGGCGGCACCGCAATCGCCTCGACCCGAGCGCCGGCCTGTTGCGGGCCCACCGCACGCCACTCCAGATCGGAGAACACGGACTCGCGCTCCATCCTGACGTGATCTTCCCAGGCCTGCATCCGCGCCTGGGGGGGCATGGCTTGGGCGACTGGCGCGGCTTGCGAGGAGGTGATGGCGAGACCCATCGCTCCCAGGACAATGGCGAGCGAAATGGTGAGCGAAATAGCGAGCGGCTGTCTTCTCATAGTGACTCCGAGTTCAGGGTCCAAGCACGGTAACCGAACCCTCGAGGCTAACGTCACCCGCGACGACTCGAACTGTGTAGGTGCCGGGCTCGACATATCGAGGATACGGAGAGAACGAGCCACGCGGGCCATCGTCCACCTCCGGCCTCAGGTTCCAGCGCACGACGTTGAAGCCGACATCGCCTGCGCCCTCGAGAACGCGCACGATGTCTCCGCCCACGTCCAGTACGGTGACCGTCACCGATGCCGGTTGCTGAAGTGTGTAGGTAAAGACCGCCTCGCCCGCAGTCGCCCCATGCCGATAGGCACCCGCACGGCCGTCCCGGAAGCTCAGTACCGCGTGTGCGATCTCGAAAAGGTGCCCCGGCGCGGCCGCCACGTCTGCCGTGTACTGCTGAATGGCCGATACATCGAGGACGAAGGCGCTGCGCCCGTGTGTGCCGATCACCAGCTCGTTGTCGCGCGGATGGACGACCAGATCGTGCACGGGGGTGGTCGGCAGGTTGTTGACCAGTGATTGCCAGGAGAGGCCTAGATCGAGCGACGCGTAGACACCGAGGTCGGTCCCCACATAAACCAGATCGGGCCACACCGGATCCTCGCCAATCACGTTGACGGACTCACCCGGAAGGCCACCGGCAATCGACGTCCAACTCGCCCCGAGGTCCCCGGTGACGAACAGATAGGCAGAGAAATCGTCCTCTCGATAGCCGGTGAAAGAAACGTACGCACGCTTCGGATCGTGACGCGACGCCACCACCCTGCTGACCCAGAGGGCGGGCAGGCCGGCAGTCACATCGGTCCAGGTCTCGCCTTCGTCCTTGGTGAAATGCACTCGGCCGTCATCGCTGCCGGCCCAGATCAATCCACTGGCCAGCGGCGACTCGGAAATGCTGGTGAGCGTGCCGAAGGGTACGTTGCCCTGTTTGTCAGGGCCGGGATCCGTGGTCAGGTCGGGGCTGATGGCTTCCCAGGTATCGCCCCGGTCGGTCGACTTCATCAGCATCTGCGTGCCGTAGTAGATCGTGTCGGGATCGTAGTGGGATATGACGAAGGGCGTCATCCAGTTGTAACGCAGTGGCGTCTCGTCCTCGGCGGCCCGCGGCTGAATCGCAGCGGTGGTGCCGTCGCGCATGTCTTTGCGGCGCAGGACGCCAAACTGGTGCTCGTAAAAGATGATGTGGGAATCGATCGGGTGGACCGGAGTGAAGTAAGAATCACCGCCGCCCCAGCGGTCGATGTAGACGTGCTCCCATGAATCCTCGAGCCCTACCTCGATCTCGACGTTGCTCGGCCCGAACAAGGCGGCATCATCTTGGGTGCCGCCGTAGATCTTGTAGGGCATCGCCATGTCGACATTGACGGCATAAAACTCGGCGATCGGCAGGTTGTTCAGGTGCAGCCAATTCGCGCCCCGGTCGTAGGTCACGTACACGCCGCCATCGTTACCGACGATCATATGGTCTTCATCGTCCGGGTTAATCCACAGCTCGTGCTGGTCGAGGTGCAAGACCCTGGCATCATGGTCCAGCAGGTGGACGATCGCGCCATCGAGCTCTTGGAAGGTACGGCCGCCATCTTCCGAGGCCCAGAAAACCTGCCCCGGTACGTAGACACGATCGGGGTCGTCCGGCGCCACTTCGATGATGCAAAAGTCATAGCCGGCGGGGATATTCTGCTCGGTTACCTTGCGCCAGGTCTCGCCGCGATCATCCGAACGATAGACCTCCCCGGTAGGCTGGCGGCGGCCTCCCTCGCCCGGTGATTGCGGTGCCCGGTTGTCGAGCAGCGCGTACAGCACATTCGGCTGCGAGGGGGCGACGGCGAGGTCAATACGACCAATGTGCTCACCCGTTGGAAATCCCTCCGTGCGCAGGGTCCAAGTGGCTCCACCGTCGGTGCTCTTGTAGATGCCGCTGCCGGAGCCGCTTTGGGTGTGCCCCCAGGCGCGCCGCGCGCGCTCCCAGGTGGCCGCGTAGAGAATGTCGGGATCGGACGGATCGATGACCAGGTCGATGGCACCCGTGCGCTCGTCGACGAACAGGACTTTTTCCCAGGTGCGCCCACCGTCGGTGGTCTTGAATACCCCGCGCTCCTCATTGAAGGAGTAGAGGTGGCCAATGGCGGCGACCCAGACAATATCCGGATCGGTGGGATGAATGACGACCTTGGCGATGTGATGGCTGTCGGCCAGCCCCATGTGCCGCCAGCTACCGCCACCATCCAGCGACTTGAACACTCCGGTGCCGGAGAATGAGCTGCGCGCCATGAGCACCTCGCCGGTTCCGACCCAGACGATGCTCGGATCGGACGGCGCCACTGTGACGTCGCCAATGGAGAACGAGGATTCGCGCTCGAATATCGGCTTCCAGGTGATGCCGTTGTTCTCCGTCTTCCACAGGTTGCCGGCGCCGGCTCCGACATAGATGGTCGCCTTGTCGGTCGGGTCCACGGCGATGGCCTCGATGCGGCCACCCTGCATGCTCGGGCCCACGGCTCGCCACCTGAGGTTCCTGAAGGTCGAGGTGTCGCGCATCTCGACGTGGCGCTGCCAGGAGGCCATGCGCTGCGCGGCGGAAGTGGGGTTCGGCGCCGGCGGGATCGCAGGAGATGAGTCCTGCCGACCACCGCCCCATGCGGGTGTCGAGCAGACCAGCGTGAAGGCAACAGACAGTATCCAGGCAACAGACCGATTCGGCATTGTGGCTTCTCCTGTCCCCCCGCCGGGGCAGGAGAAGCCTATCGCAAGCAGGCCGCCGCGGTGGACCTACTCATCACGGTTCGCAGCGCTCGCAGCGGCAGCGTGGCGGGTACCGCGGGCCTGCTAGCCGCCTCGGCGCCTCGGTGCCGAGCGTCGGGCCCCGCCCGAAGAGCTGCGACTGCGCTGGTACTGGTTGGTTCTCTGCGTGCCCTTGGCGCGGGCCTGGCTTT
>JAUWTE010000094.1 GCA_030609765.1 Acidobacteriota bacterium | reverse complement strand
GTCACAGATCACGTTCCCGCAGTTGCTCAAGGATGCCGGCTACCAGACGGCCATCGTCGGCAAGTGGCACCTGAAGAGCGACCCAGTCGGGTTCGACCACTGGAAGGTGTTGCCGGGACAAGGTCAGTACTACAACCCGGACTTCCTCACTCCCGAGGGCACGGTGCAAGAGACCGGCTACGTGACCGATCTGATTACCGATGACGTCCTCGATTGGCTCGAAGAGGGCCGGGACCCGTCGCAGCCGTTCATGCTGATGTACCAGCACAAGGCACCGCACCGGGCGTGGCGTCCGGGGCCGGAGCACCTCACCACCTACGACGATGTGGAGATCCCTGAGCCACCGACGCTCTTTGACGACTATGCCGGACGCACCTCGGCAACACAGAACCAGGAGATGTCCGTCGAGGAGCACCTGCGCTTCGCCTACGACCTCAAGCTTTGGCCCGCTTCCTTCAAGCCCGACGAAGATCTGATCGATGCGGTAGAGCGAACCCGCGAGCGTATGACCCCCGAGCAGCTCGCCGCTTGGGACGCGGCCTATGACCCGAAGAACGAGGCGTTCTTCGAGGAACCCCCCGCGGGCCGGGACCTGGTGCGATGGAAGTATCAGCGATACCTGCAGGACTACCTGCGCACCATCCGCTCGGTGGACGACAATCTCGGCCGGCTTCTCGCGTTCCTCGAGGAGTCCGGCCTCGCCGACAACACGGTGGTCATCTACAGCTCGGACCAGGGCTTCTTCCTCGGTGAGCACGGCTGGTATGACAAACGATGGATGTACGAGGAATCGCTGCGCATGCCACTGATCGTGCGCTGGCCGGGTGTGGTCGCACCGGGGTCGGAGAACAGCGATCTCGTGCAGAACCTCGACTTCGCCGAGACGTTCCTGGAGATGGCGGGCGTCCCGGTGCCGGAGCACATGCAGGGCCGCAGCTTGGTGCCGCTTCTGAAAGGCGAGCGCCCCGCCGACTGGCGCGACGCGATCTATTACCAGTACTACGAGTTCCCCGGCGTCCACGCCGTGCAGCGCCATTACGGGATTCGCACCGATCGCTACAAGCTCATTCACTACTACCTGATCGACGAATGGGAGCTGTTCGATCTGGAGACCGACCCAGATGAGCTGCAGAGCGTCTACGACAATCCGGAATATGCGGAGGTGCGCGGCGATCTCGAATCGCGACTAGCGGAGCTGCGCGCTCAGTACGCCGTACCAGATGAAGACCCCATCCCGGTCGTGGCTCAGTGAGACAGGAACCGTCACGCTCTCGGATCGACGACTTCCAGAAACGAAAAGACCGCGAAGTCATTGCCATTGAACGTCGCCAGCCGGTTAACACCTGCCTGGTTGAGCGTCACCGCAAGCGCAGTATCGAGGATGCGCTTGCGCCCAAGGTGCAGTGACTCGAGCAACTCGAACACCCGGTGGAGCATGGACGGGCCGGGAAGGACCCGGATCGTTTCGGGCGCATCCCACAGGTCCCTGGCGACCGACACGGCTTGATCCATCCCCATCGGCCGCACGAAGCGGCGCGCATCCGTCACCACGTGGATGAACTCGAAAAAGACCTGCGGCGTGAGCGCTATGGGGGCATTCCGCGATCCGATTTCGGTCTCGAGAAGTCGCCGGGCGGCATCGTGATGCGGCGCCCCGAGCATCGCCCAGCTCACCAGCACATCGGTATCGATGCCCAGGCTCATCGTTCGCGCATTTCGTCAAGAACCTCGGAACGGGTCCAGGGCTCACGAAGCTCTCCGCTGTCGTGGGCGGGTAGCTCGAGTACAGAGCTCCGCCCGCGGCGCTCCCGATCGAGGTATTCGGTCATCGCATGCCGAATGAGCTCGGCGACGGGTCTGCCGGTGCGCGCGGCCATGGACTTGAGCTCCTCGTAGTCATCCTCGGACACATGAACCGATATAGGTTTCATATATCGAATCGTATACCGAGCAAGTCGATCAACTCAACGCTTGTTCGTGATATGAGGAAGTATTACTATCTCATATCATGGCCTTGTCACGAATCTCCAATACGATCCCCGAGGACCTCATCGTCGAGGCTGATCGCAAGGCGGGTGCGCTGGATCGGTCGCGGAGCTGGGTACTCGTGGAAGCGCTGCGGCAGTATCTGGCACCACGGGTCGCCAGCGTGCGGGAGCCAGAGGCGCAGTATGTCGTGGGGCTCGGTCCCTCGCGCGCCGCGCAGCTCGAAGCTGATCTGCGGCTCACCCCGGAGGAGCGGGTGTACGCGGCGGAGCGTAAGCTGCTCGTCGATGAGGCGCGCGGCCGCCCGCCCACGCGCGACCGGTTGCTCACATTCGATCGCTACGAGGACTACCTCGAGTGGCAACGTCGCGAGGCCGTGCGCCCATGGTGACGACGTACCGTACCCAGCTGGCTAAAGTTTGCGCGCTTCTCAACGAGGAGGGCGCGCGGTACGTACTCGTCGGGGCATCGGCCATGCAGCTCTGGGGCACTACACGCGCGACACGCGATATCGACATCCTGATCGAGGCAACGCAGGAGAACGCCGAGCGCGTGCTGGCGGCGCTATCGCGGAGCGGTTTCGGGTTCGCCAAGGAGTGGCTCGCCAGCACCGTTATCGCGAAGCCGGTCACGATCATTGGCGACTCGCCGCGAGTGGACCTCCTGACGGTAGCTTGCTCGGTGCACTATCCCGAGGCCATCTCGAACGCGACGACGTTCGCGCTCGAGGGCGTGGAGATTCCGACGGCTTCCATTGATGATCTCATTGCGTCGAAGCGCACCGGACGGCTCCAGGATGCAGCCGACATCGAAGTACTGGAGGAGATCAGGCGGCTCCGTGGGTAAGCTCCCGCGCGCGCTGCTCGTCGGCATTGGCTTTACAGAACTCACGGAACTCGGAAGCGATCGATCGCAGCTTCTTCTTGCTAGCCATGGTCGTTCTCAGGCCCGGGCACTCGCGACGCGTCGTGCGGTCATTTCGTCACCTCCCCCGGGTTGTCGAGATGGAAGATGTCCTGGAAGCTCTTGCTCTCGATCATGCCCTGCAGCCAGCCGATCGCGTCTGGCGGCTCATAGAAGGGATGCTGGCGGAACAGTGGGGCGTACTCGTAGACCTCGGTGCCGAACCGTTCGATCGTCTCCCCGACCAAATCGCGCAGCCTGGGCCTTTCTGGCCGATGGAAGAAGATGCGATCGGCGGAGTAGGCCCCGGATTTGATGAACGCCGGTGCCTTCTTCCGACAGTGGCAGGGTGCCTCGGGATTGACGAGGCTGCAGTTACCACTCATGTACTGGTGCAGCTTCGCGCGTGCCCTCGAGAGGGTCTTCCGGAACACCTCCCGAGACATGTCGAGGATCTCGGCGCCCATGGCGTCCGTGACGCCGAACCCGATGGCCAGAATGAACGCCACGCGTTGCTTTCGCTCCAGGCAAAGGAGAGTCCCCATCACGCAACCGATGGCCAGATCCGCAATGACCAGCTCGGTCTCGGGTGACGAATCCGGATCCTCGTCGGGCACTTGGCTGACGAACGAGTAGTACGTGTCGAGGTCCGTGATCGCCGCCTCGTAGCCCCGCGTCTTCATGTTGATGACGTGGTTTGCGACGATGCGGTAGAGCCAGGTCCGGAACGCACCGCACTCGGGGTCGTAGCTTGCCAGCTTAGTGATGATCTTGATCAGCACCTCTTGGGTCACGTCCTCGGCATCCTCGCGGACCATGACCATCCGGAAAGCGAGGTTGTAGATCCACGGCTGATGTCTGGTGACGAGAGCCTCCAATGCCTCCTGACTGCCAGAGAGGGCCCTCTCCACCAACTGGCGGTCCGTCGTCTGGAGCTCCTCGTCGGGCAAAAACGGACTCGTCGGTTGCGTCGCTTGGTTCATCGCGTCCTCCGCGTGTTCGGACTGTTTCGACATGGATCCACCTCGAGATCCTCTACATATTGATACCCATTGACGACGCGAGTGTGACATCTCGTCGGTGAGCCTGAAGATAACGCGCTTCGTTGGCGCCGCCGAGTAATAAGTATCTGTTGTGGCGCCAGGACAGCAGGTCGTCGTCAATCTCGACTGAGACACGAGGGGGGGGGGAACGTACGAGGACTATGATGGGCCGCCTATCGACCCCACATCCGAATCGGGTGTCACCTGCAGGGGCTCTCACTCGATTCATGGTTCCCGTGGCTTGGGGGTTGGGGTGCTCCTGACGCCCGAACGCGGCGATTTTCGTTGGGGGCGTGAGAGAGACGCTCAAATCCTGAAACCTACGCGCCGGGTCTTCGTAGTATATGTCTGTTGACATATATGTGGGTTGTCAAATACGTAGCCTGAATCTCTCAACAGCGGATCCGACAAGATGACCGAGCATCCGGAGACGTCGCTTCTCCCCCTTTCGGCGCGTGACTTCCACATATTGTTCGTGCTCGCCTGCGGCGACAGGCACGGCTACGGCCTGGTGAAAGCGATCGAGGCGCAAACCGACGGGCTGATTCGTCTCGATCCCGCAAACCTCTACCGGGCTATCCAGCGAATGGTCGATATTGGACTGGTCGAGGATACCGAGCCGCCGGCGGACGGTAGTGGCGAGCGACGCCGCTACTACAGGATCACCGAGCTCGGCCGGAGGGTCGTCTCCGCCGATGCCGAGCGCATGCGATCGCTGGCGCGTGCCGCCGAGGCCGTGCGGCTGATCAGCAAATCGGGGAGGGTGTCGTGAGTCGCGAGGCGCCGCTGCTTGCGGCCTCCTGCTGGGTGTACGGAGCTCTGCTTCGTGTGTTGCCGCGTCGCCTGCGCGAACGACGCGGTGCCGAGGCGGTCGAGCTGTTCCGCGACCTGTGCCTCGACGCCTACCGCCGCGGCGGCATATTGGGCATCGTCGGGTTCTGGCTGCACGCGATCGTGGGTCTGGTGCGCTCTGGAGGTGCACCGACGGCGAGGCGCGCGCCGCTGCGACCATCGAGCGGCGACCGGCTGGGGGAGAGGACCCTCTACGATCTCAGACATGCCGGCCGGGCGCTGCGCCGCAACCCGGGCTTCGCCGTCGTTACGGTAATCACCTTGGCGCTGGGAATCGGCGCCAACAGCGCGATATTCAGTGTCGTCCACGCCGTGGTCATCAACCCGCTTCCCTACCCCGATTCCGGACGGCTCGTGCTGCTCGCCCACAACGCCCCGGGTGCGGGCTTCACGAACGCTGAGCTCGGTGCTACGCCGGGCCTCTACCACTACTACCGCGAACGCAGCAGGACACTAGACGAGATCGGGGCATGGAGGAACCGCGACGTCACCCTGTCGAGCCACGGCGAGCCCGAGAACGTCCCGGCCGCCAGCGCCACAGCGGGGTTGTTCCGCCTCCTCGGCGTACCGCCGCTCTACGGCCGGCCGATACTCGATGAAGACAACCGCGAAGTCGCCGAGGATGTGGTCGTCCTCAGCCATGGCTTGTGGCAGCGCCGCTACGGAAGCGACCCCGACATCGTCGGCAACACGATCGGGCTGTGGGGCAGGCCGGTCCAGGTGATCGGCGTGATGCCGCCAGGCTTCAATTACCCGGACACGGAACGTCAGCTCTGGTTCAACGAGAACCTCAGTCCTGACGAATTCGGAGGCTTCTGGATCAACGTCACGGCGCGCATGCGGCCGGGCTTGACGAGCGACGACGTCGAGGCCGAGTTGGCTGCCCTCATCCAGCAGTTGCCCGAGGCGTTTCCGGATGATCCGGTGGCGCAGATGTCGTTGGACATCGAGCTCGCGGCCGTCGCGATACCGCTCAAGGAGCGGGTCGTCGGCGACGTTCAACGCTCGCTGTGGGTCCTGCTGGCGACCGTCGGCCTGGTGCTGCTGATAGCCTGCGCAAATGTCGCCAACCTCTTTCTCGTCCGAGCCGAAACCAGGCGCCACGAGATCGCTGTACGTGCCGCGCTCGGCGCTGGCCGCTGGCAACTCGCCCGGTTCTTCATGGGCGAAAGCATTCTGCTCTGTGCCGCGGGGGCAGCCGTCGGACTGGCGCTGGCCGCTGTCGGCACGCGGCTGCTGGTGGTCTACGGGCCCGCCACGTTGCCGCGACTCGATGAGGTTGGCGTCAGCAGTGCCGTCGTCCTGCTCACCTCCATGGTGGCCGTGCTGGCGAGCTTGGTGTTCGGCCTCATTCCAGTGGCGCACGGGCAGGGTGTCACCGTCTCATCGCTGAAGGATGCGGGCCGCTCAAGCACCGCGGGGCGCGTCCGGGTCCGTGCCCGCGGCCTGCTGGTTGCTGGTCAAGTGGCCATGGCGTTCCTTCTGTTGAGCGGCGCGTTGCTGATGGCGCAGACCTACGCCAATCTGCGCCGGGTCGATCTGGGGTTCGATCCGGTGAACGTTCTCGCCTTCCAGGTTGCCCTGCCGGCCGTCGACTACCCCACGTCGCAGGAAGCAATCGCCTTCCACCGGCAGTTGCGGGAGCGCCTCGGAGCTCTGCCCGGAGTAGATTCGGCCACCATAGTCACCGGCCTGCCGCTTGCTGGGCGGACCGTAGTTGATCCACTCCTTGAGGAAAACGTGCCATTCGATCCGGCTGAGATGCCACCTATCGTCAACATCAACGCGGCAGGGGACGGCTACTGGGAGACCATGGGCATCCCCCTGCTCGAGGGCAGAGTCCTCGAGGCTGCCGACTACGATCATGACCGTCGCGTCGCGGTCGTCGACGAACGCCTGGCGGACCTGTACTGGCCGGGCGAGAGCGCCATCGGCAAGCGAGTATTCCCTGGCCTTCCGGATGAAGGCGTCGAATGGCTCGAAATCGTCGGCATGGTCGGCAATGTTCGCCTCGACAATTTGATCGAAGCCCCCCAGCCCATGATCTACCCCGTGCTGGGCTCGTACGCCGGCAACGAGGCTTGGACCATGAGCTACGCCCTGCGCACCTGGGTGCCTGCAACGAGCCTCACGGACCTGGCACGCGAGACGGTCTGGTCGCTGGACGACAGGTTGCCCATTGCGGCGATGCAAACCATGGAACAGGCACATCGCCGTGCCGCAGCGCCGGCCGCGTTCACAATGACTCTCTTGCTGATCGCGGCCGTCGTCGCACTCTGTCTGGGGGCCGTTGGCATTTACGGGGTCATTGCCTACGTTGTCCGCCAGCGCACCAACGAGATCGGGGTGCGGATGGCGCTCGGGGCTCGTTCCGCGGACGTCAGCCGCATGATCGTGCGGCAGGGCAGCCTTGTTGCGGCGGCTGGTCTCGTGGTTGGGCTCGCCGGCTCCCTCGCGCTGACGCGGTTCATGGCTGCGTTGCTGTTCGGTATCGCCCCAACGGATCCGGCCACCCACATAGGCGTGGCGCTCGCACTGATGGCGGTCGCGGCGCTCGCCAGCTACGTGCCGGCGCGGCGAGCCTCGCGCATCAGCCCGGTGGAAGCACTCCGATCAGAATGAACAACCCTGTGACCGCAGGTTGCACCCGTCAGCTCATCTCGTCACGAATGATCTCGAGTTCGGCTATGGCCTCGAGGTCCTTGGGGCGGCCGGCGGCACGCTTCACCTCAATGAGGCGATGCAAGCCCAGGCACAGGAACTCGATCGTTTCGAGCTGCACGACAATGGCATCGTCGACAAGCTGTTTGTAGCCGCCACCTCCGACGATCTCGCCCAGTAGGTCGAGGTCTCCGAGGCTCGTCGCGAGGGTGAAGTTCAGACCCGCGCGCAGCGTCCGTACATCCCAAACAAAAGGGAGACCCTTCGGTGCGCCGCGAAGGTAGGGCTGCAGCGGCGATAGGGCGTCGACCAACCGACCGAGGTTGTCTTCGTCGCGTGCGTACACGACATCGAGATCTTGGGTCAATCGTGCTGAGCCGTGCACCGTCGCCGCCACTCCGCCGACGACGATAAATCGAACGCCGCTGCCGACGAGGGTTTCGAGCAGCCGGGTGAAGTCGGTCACGGTGCCGCCGGACCCGTCGGGGATTCAGGACCGGCGGCGGATTCACCACCGCCGGCGGATGGCGTCGCTCGCCCACGCGGCGCTCTACGCAGTGATTCGCTGAACTCGGCCAGTGCGGCGAGGCGTCGCAACCGCTCGTCGACCGGGCGAGAGAGGTTCTCCATGATGAGGGAGCGATCGATGCCGTCCTTGAAGGCGTCTACCAGGGCATCGGCGTCGGCGTCGACGAGGGCATCGACCCCGCTGCTTGTGGGCGCTCTGCTCGGTCCCAGTACGCCGGAGAAGGTGGATCCGCTGACCGGCGGCGAAGGTGTTCCCTTCCTCGCTGTCTCGAGGGCCTCGATCATCCTCTGGTACTCCTCCACGTCGACGAGAACCACGGCGCCGCGACCCCGCTGCGTCAACACCACGGGGCGCTTCGTCTCGCGCACCTGGTTGATAAGCGCCGCGGCGTTGGCGCGAAACTCGGTAACAGGTCGCAGGTCTTTGTCCAGGCGAATTCTGGGCATGCCTCATCCCCATGAGACGGCCACAAGGCTGCTATTTCCTCCGTGTGGCGTGATATGTACTTAATAACGTACGTATAAGTGTACGCCTACGGAGATGTCTCAGGCAAGTGGTTGAGCCAGTCGCGTGATCGCAGGACTCGGACTTGCTCCTACCCTCCTCTCGACTTCAGCTCCTCCCACTGGGCCAGGGCCTCGCCGAAGGCGCGCTCCAATGTTCCGATCGCCTCGACGACCTGCGAGGTGGGCGCCACATCAGCGCGCTCGACGGTGCGAAAGAGCGAGCCGAGCTGGCCGTTGAGGCGCGTCAGGGTCGTCTCCAGCCTGGCCGCATCGCCCTCGAGGGCCGCGTTGCGCGGGTCGGCGCGAAAGGCTCGAACCTCGGTGAGCGCCGCGAAATCCTGGCGCAGCAACTCGTAGAGCTTCATCGAAAGCCGGAACTGCCGGTCGAGCTCGGCTGCCGGGGTCTTCACCCGTGGGTCCATCTTCACGGTCAGCGGTTGCGTGAACGTGGTGCCGTCCACCGTCAGCCTCACCGTGTAGCGCCCGGGCAGCACCCACGGGCCGACAGGCATGACGGGCGTGTTCCGGTAGATGGCCGCAATTGGATAGCTGAATCGCAGCACGGCCGGGCGCGGGTAGTGGAGATCCCAGACGAATCGATGCAGGCCGGCCCGCGCCGACAGCACCTGCGGCGGCCTTGGCCAGTAGTCGGGCACGTTCTGGCCTTCGAGCGGCGGCTCCGCTTCGTCTGTGCTCGAGTAGCGGCGCACGAGATCGCCCTCCTCAGTGAGGATCTCGAGCGTCACCGGGCCCCGCGCATCGCCCTTCAGGAAATAGTTGATGATGGCGCCGTCCGGAGGGTTCTGCCCGGCCGGCTC
>JAUWTE010000317.1 GCA_030609765.1 Acidobacteriota bacterium | reverse complement strand
GTTCTGGCGAGCTTCGCCTTCGGCATCATGGGCAGCTACGTCGTCGTGCGGCGCATCTCGTACATCGCTGGGGCCATCGCACACTGCGTGCTGGGTGGCATCGGCGCCGGGCTCTACCTGCAGCATGCCCGCGGTCTCGCGTGGTGTCACCCAATGTACGGCGCCGTGGCCATGGCCCTCGTCGCCGCCATCATCATCGGACTGGTCAGCCTCTACGCGCGACAGCGCGAAGACACCGTGATCGGCGCCCTGTGGGCGGTCGGCATGGCGGCCGGGCTCCTCTTCCTGGCGAAGACGCCGGGCTACGTCAATCCGATGAGCTATCTCTTCGGCAACATCCTGCTCATCACGCGCGGCGACCTGTGGCTGATCGTCGGTCTCGACGTGCTCGTGATCGGGCTGACCGCCCTCTTCTATCCCAAGCTGCTGGCCGTCTGCTTCGACAACGAGTTCGCGCGGGCGCGCGGGATGCGCGTCGAGATCTACTTCCTGCTGCTCCTGTGCCTCACGGCACTCACGGTGGTGTTGCTCGTTCGGGTCGTGGGCATCGTGATGGTGATCGCGCTCCTGACCCTGCCGGCTGCCGTGGCCGGTCACTTTACCAAGCGCCTCTGGCACATGATGGTGCTCGCCATCTTCTTCTGCATGGTCTTCAACGTCGCCGGGCTCGGGTACAGCTACGTTCACGATCTGCCCACCGGCCCGACGATCATCGCGTTGGCGGGAGCGGTCTACTTGCTCGTCGTCATCGGTCACCACGTGTTGCAGGCCCGGCGGCGGCGTGCTCGGTCGGCATGACGAGGAGCGTGACGTTGCGCGAGGCGTCCACACAGGATGTGAGGCAAGCCGATGGCAGGCAGAACAGGTGAGAAGGTCGGATGGGTCGGCGGCTGGCTCGGAGGATTCATCTGGATCCTCATCCTGTGCATCATCTTCCTGATCCAGGGAAAACAGACCGAGGGCTTGATTGGCCTTCTGTTGTTGCTCCTTGGGGTCCTCCTCGTCCTTGTCTCCGCGCCCTGGAAGCATCCCGCCACACGCTACTGGAAGCTGATGCTGCCGATCTACGTCGTCCTGATCGTGTCGGTTCTCTGGGCCCTGCATTCGTCCGGCGGCGCGGAGAAACTGGGCCTGGGCTGGTGGTCGTTGTCCTGGTTCCTTCCGCTCCTGATTCCCTTTGGCACGGTGGGACGCCGTCGTTGGAGTGATTTCGCGGCTTAGATGCCCGTCGCTGCTGTTGCGCCAGGGCACACCCCATGGTAGTCTGCCCGGTCCGGTTCCCGAGACCCCGTAGCTTGATGGCCACACACGTGTTCTTCGGTCGCGTTTCACGCTCTGTGCGTGAGCGCTTGTCAGATTTTGAGCATAGAAGGAGAACTGCATATGAACTGCCATGGGATGAGGTGGGTTGTCGCGCCCCAAGGTTTCCTGATGCTGGGACTCATGCTTCTGTTGATACTCGGCGCGGGCTGCGGCACCGAGACCGAGTCCACGTTCAAGGGCAAGATCGCCGAGAACTACGAAGACAGCGAGGAGTGGTGGCCCGAGCCGGTCGTGCCCCCAGAGGGCGCACCCAATGTCATCATCTTCCTGCTGGACGACGTCGGTTTCGCACACGTGGGCTGCTTTGGAGGGCTGATCGACACCCCCAATATCGACCGTCTGGCCGAGAACGGGCTGCGCTTCAACAATTTCCACACGACGGCCTTGTGCTCACCCTCTCGCGGCAGCCTGATGGCCGGTCGCAACCCGCACTCCATCGGCTTGGGCAGCCACGCGATTACCGCCATGGGGTTCCCCGGCTACAACGCGCTCGTGCCGAAGACCGCGAAATCGGTGGCCAACTACCTGCAAGAGGTGGGCTACGTGAACTACGCCCTCGGGAAGTGGGACCACACGCCGCTCCACGAGGTGTCCCAGGTCGGGCCCTTCGACCACTGGCCCAGCGGGGAGGGCTTCGATCACGCCTATACCTTCATGGCCGCCGACGTCCACCAGTTCATTCCGGTGATGTGGAACGACCACACCCCAGAGCCGTACCGCAAGACGTATCACCTGGACAAGGATCTGGCCGACCGGGCCATCGACTGGATCACCGGCCACAAGTCCATCAAACCGGACCTGCCGTTCATGATGCTGTGGGCCTCGGGCTCGATGCACTCACCGCACCACGCTCCCGACGAGTATCTCAAGAAGTACCGCGGCGAGTTCGACATGGGCTGGGACCAGGCGCGCGAGAGGATCTTCGCGAATCAGAAGAAGCTCGGCATCGTTCCACCGAACACGCAGCTCACCGAGAGAATCGATGAGATCCCCGCATGGGATTCGCTGAGCAAGAAGGAGAAAAAACTCTACGCGCGCCAGATGGAGGCCTTCGCCGCCCAGATGGAGCACGTGGACGTCCAGATCGGCCGTGTCCTCGAGGCCTTAGAGCGAATCGGCGAGCTGGACAACACGCTGATCTTCGTGACCGCCGACAATGGCGCCAGTGGCGAGGGGGGACTCGCCGGCACATTCAACGAGACCTATGTGCTGAATGGGCTCCAGACGCCCTTCGACGCCAACGAGCGGCACTACGATCGCTGGGGCGACGCCACCACCTACCCGCACTACCACGCCGGCTGGGCGATGGCGGGCAACACGCCGTTCCTCTACTTCAAGCAGAGCGAACACCGCGGCGGTCAGCACGATGCGCTGGTGGTTCACTGGCCGAAGGGCTTCCGGACCAAGGGCGAGATCCGCAACCAGTACCACCACATCACCGACATCGCCCCGACGATCCTCGAGGCGGCCGGCGTCCCCGTGCCGGAAACCTACCACGGCGTGAAGCAGCAGCCGCTCGACGGCGTATCGATGCTCTACTGCTTCGACGATGCCGACGCCCCGAATCGCAAGAAACGGCAGTACTACGAGATGTTCGGCAACCGGGCGATCTGGGCGGACGGCTGGAAGGCGGTCACGCTGCACGCCAAGCGCATGCCTTGGGTCGTGAACCTCGTCATGCCATTCGACCAGGACGAGTGGGAGCTGTACCACGTGGCCGAGGACTTCTCCGAGAGCCGGAACTTGGCCGCCGAGCATCCCGAAAAGCTCGCCGAACTCCAGAGGATGTTCGATGAGGAAGCCTGGAAGTACAACGTCTACCCGCTCTACGACGACATGCTCAGACGACTCGCGGCGCAGCAGGATCGCCTGTTCGGCGATCAGAAGGAGTTCGTCTACTATGCGCCCGGCGCCTTCCGCATTGCCGAGAAGGCCTCGGCGCCGGTCAAGAACCGCTCCCATACCATCGTCACCGCAATCGATCTCACGGGTGACGAGGAGGGGGTCATTGTCTGTGTGGGCGGCATGACCGGCGGCTTCACGATGCTCATCAAGGACCGCCGGCTTTACTACGACTACAATTTCCTGGACGGTGTCTACTACACGCTGAGCTCCCCGAAGCTTCCCAGAGGCAAGACCGAGCTGAAGTTCAACTTCATCAAGACGGGCGAGTTCGCGGGCACCGGCGAGCTGTACGTAAACGGAAAGAAGGTCGACGAGACCGAAATGCCCCAGATGCACATCAGCACCTATTCGCTGGCCGAGACGTTCGACGTAGGCCGCGATACAGGCACGCAGGTATCGAGGCTCTACACGGGACCCTTCCCGTTCACCGGGAATCTGGACAAGGTCGCGATCACACTGACCGACTAGGGCGGGCGGTCCGACCAGGCGGTTCAGCGGAGGGTGCGGATGCCCCTCCGCTGAATTGCATGCGCCGGCTGCCACGTCGGGAGGAGGAAATCGAGTTCACATGTACGGCAGGATGATTGAGATCAGCAAGCGCCCGGCACCGTATGAGCGCTTGACCACGGATGTCTTGTGGACCGATGAACACATCTCCAAGCAGATGCTGAGGCTTCACCTTGATCCGGAGAGCAACCTTGCATCCCGGAAGCTCTCTTTCATCGAAAAATCCATCGATTGGATGCACACACGTTTCCGGATCGACTCGGGGCTTCACATCGCCGATTTCGGATGCGGTCCCGGATTGTACGCGACCCGTCTGGCCGCCCGAGGAGCCGACGTGACCGCCATCGACTTCTCGCGCCGGTCTCTCCGTTTTGCCGAGGAGACGGCCAAGGCTCAAGGCCTCGCGATCGACTTCGTCCTCGAGAACTACCTGGAGTACGAATCCGACCAACGCTTCGATCTGATCCTCTTGATCTACTGCGATTTCTGCGCCTTGAGCCCCCCGCAACGGGAGTCACTCCTGCGAATCTTCCACCGGCATCTGCGCGAAGACGGCGTCGTCCTGCTTGACGTGTGCTCCATGCCCGCCTTTGATCTGAGACGTGAGGAGACGACCTATGGTCACAGGCTGATGGACGGCTTTTGGGCCGCTGAGAACTACTGCGGTTTCAAGCACACGTTCAAGTACGAGACCCAACGCGTTGTGCTGGACAAGTACACGATTGTGACCCAAGCTCGTGAGTTCGAGATCTACAACTGGCTTCAGTACTATGATCGGGACGCTCTTCTGCAGGAGTTCGCGAAGAGCGGATTCCGAATTCAGTCCTGGTACGCGAGCGTGGCGGGGGATGCGTATTGCGAGACCTCTTTGGAGATGGCCGTGGTGGCCGAGAAGGCCGAG
>JAUWTE010000005.1 GCA_030609765.1 Acidobacteriota bacterium | reverse complement strand
TCCGTGGCCCCCCTCTCGACCGGCGATCTTGTCGAGCTCGTCGAGAAAGATAATTCCCGAAGTCTCGACCCTGTCGATGGCCTCGCGCGTCACCTCTTGCTCGTTGATCAGGCCTTCGGCAGCCTCACGCTCGAGGTGCTCCAGCGCCTCGGGCACCCGCATCCGCCGCCGCGTTCGCTGGCCGCCGAAGATGTTCGGCAGCATGTTCTTCATGCTGACGTCCATCTGCTCCGCGCCCTGGCCGGTGAAGATCTGGAAGGTCGGAAACGAGCTCTCACTCACCTCGACCTCGACGCTGCGCTCATCGAGGAATCCATCGCGAAGTTGCGTACGCAGCTTCTCCCTCGTGTCTCTTCGGTCGACGCGCGCCTCGGCCGCATCCTCAACGCCGGCAACTGGGGACGTGGGGCGAATCGGCGGCAAGAGCAGGTCGAGAAGCATCTCCTCAGCCTGGTCGCGAGCACGTATTTCGACCGATGCGAGTTGCTCTTGGCGCACCATGTCGAGAGCGATCTCGACCAGGTCGCGAACCATCGACTCGACGTCACGGCCGACATAGCCGACCTCGGTGAACTTGGTTGCTTCGACCTTCAGGAAGGGCGATCGCGTCAAGCGAGACAAACGGCGCGAAATCTCCGTCTTCCCCACGCCCGTGGGCCCGATCATGATGATGTTCTTGGGCGCGACTTCGTCTGCCAGATCCGGCGGGAGCCGCAGGCGTCGCTGGCGATTGCGAATGGCGATGGCCACCGCACGCTTCGCTGCACCCTGCCCGACGATGTATTTGTCGAGCTCGGCGACGATCTGCCTGGGCGTCAGGTCTTCGAGGTTTGCAGGTGATCCAGCGAGCTGAGCCGGGGGTTCTGCTGGCGCACCGTCGCTCTTGTCGTCGAGGCTTCCGGGGAGGCGGATTACCATTCTACAGATACGTTCCTAGTTATCATCGGTGCCGCCCTCCAGCACTTCTACGGTGATCTGGTCGTTGGTGTAGATGTCGATTTCGGAGGCAATGAAGAGAGCCTCACGCGCGATCCCCCCGGCGTCGAGGTCAGTGTGCCGCATCAGAACCCGCGCGGCGGCGAGGGCGAGGGGGCCTCCTGAGCCGATCGTGAGGATGCCGTCGTCGGGCTCGATCACGTCGCCCGTACCTGAGAGCAATATCGACGCTTCGGAGTCGGCGACGATGAGCAGGGCCTGTAGATGTCTCAGGCTACGATCCATGCGCCAGTCTTTGGCCAGCTCTACCGCTGCCCGGCGGAGGTTGCCGTGGTACTCCTGGAGCTTGCCATCGAAGCGGCTGAACAAGGCCAGCCCGTCGGCGGACGAGCCCGCGAAGCCGGCCAACACCTTGCCGTCGTACAGACGGCGCACCTTGCGTGCCCTGGTCTTCTGGATGGTGTGTTCCAGGCTTACCTGACCATCGGAGGCCATTGCCACGTCACGATCGCGGCGCACGCAACAGACCGTCGTATGCTGCCATCTGGAGCTCATGACCGGATTGTAGCAGGACTCTGCGTAGCCCGGACGGTTCAACGGGTCGCCTGCCTGCCGGCCGCCCTATTCAGTATCTGCTCTTCGGGCCCGAGGATGGGCACGGTCGTAGACCGCCTTCATCTGTGCGGTCGAAAGATGTGTGTAGCGCTGCGTGGTTCCCAGAGAGGCGTGGCCAAGAAGCTCCTGTATTGCACGCAGGTCCGCACCGGCGTTGAGCAGGTGAGTGGCGAACGAGTGCCGCAGTGAGTGCGGGGTAACCTGCTTGGCGATGGATGCATGCTCGAGGCCGCGCGCCAGGAGGCGGCGCAGGCCGGCGGTCGTCAAGGCTTTGCCGCGCGGTGTGACGAAGAAAGCAGGCTCGGATGGCTGCGCTTCGATCCAGCGTTTGCGTACGGGCAAGTATTCCTGCAGGGCGCGCTGGGCATGCACGCCGAAGGGCACGATGCGCTCTCGCCGCCCCTTCCCGAGGACCCGCAGGGTACGACCATCGAGGTCAATGTCGTCGACCTCGATGCCGGTCAGCTCGCTGGCACGCAAGCCGGTGGCGTAGAGCACCTCGAGCACGGCACGGTCGCGAATCCCCTCCGGTGAACCATCGGGGGCGTCCAGCAGTTTTTCTACCTCGGACTCCATCAAGAAGCGGGGCAGGGTCTGCGGTGTCTTGGGATTGCGGATGGGCCTGGCAGGGTTTCCGTCGAGCACCCCGGTTCTGCACAGGTGAGTACAAAACGACCGGACCGCCGCGAGCTTGCGTCCCATCGTCACGGGTGACAGGCCGGCTGCGTGCATGCGTGCCACCCAACCCCGCACGGAGCCGGAGTGGATTTCGGCAGGGTCGACAAGGACAATCTCCGCTTGCCGCTCGCCGTGCTCCCCGGCGGTGCTGCCCGCGGCGCCTTCTTCGCTGGGTGAAGTCGCAGCGCGTGGTCGCGGTGCTCGGCCGCGGTAGTCGGTCTCACACCCGCTCAGCCAGGCGTTCATGAAGCCAGCGAACTGCGTCAGATCCGTACGGTAGGCCTTGAGTGTGTGGGGCGATGCGTTTTCCTCGGCCACCAGCGTCTGCAAGAAAGAATCCAGGCCATCGAGGCTGACCTGCGGCTCGCTCAAGGGGCACCTCCTGGGCACACGACGCCTACCCGAGCCTCTCCTTCGGAAAATGACCACCAACCCTGCTTCGCCCACCATGAGGGTACCACCCGAGAACACTGGTGAGCATCCCCTGGTATGACCTGCGAGCGGTTACGATCGGAGGGTGGTTTCGCGTCGCCTTGCACGGCCGCTGCGAGGAGCGGGAGTTGACTCAGGACACTAATTGACCGCGGCGCTCCCTGCGCGGATCTCGTCAACCAGCTCGCGGATCTGTTGCTGCTTGGCTGCACCCGGGCCGATCCATTTCTTGAGGACCTTGCCGTCGGGGCCCACGAGGACCGTGGTCGGGAAGCCCCAGACCGGCCCGTAGGCGTCAACGATCTCGTCGTTCCCCATCACCAGCGGGTAGTAGATCACATGGGCCGGATCCTGGGCGAAGGCGGCGACATCCTCGGCGTTACCGGATTCCAGCGTGACGCCGATCAGGTGCACACCCTTGCCGTCGTACTCCGCGTGGAGCTCGTTGTAGTGGGGAATCTCGCTGATGCAGGGGGCACACCACGTGGCCCAGAAGTCGAGAATGAGGACTTCCCCCTTCAGGTCAGCGAAGGCCAGCGTCCCGCCGGTGGGCTTGTCGAGGACGAGCGGGGTGTCGGCAGAACCGCTTGCCGCCCCGTCCTGGTCATGATCGTGCGTGTCCGCGGGTTGGAACACGATGTAGCCGAGGGACATACCGAGGCCGATGATAGCGACTACCAGCAGACCGTAGCGGAGAAATTTCATTGATAACTCTCAGTTTGGTTCAGCCCGGGGCTCACTTTGCCTCGGGTCCCGAGCCGTGCTTGCCCCCGGTTTCGAGGATCCAGCCCTCCAAGTGCTCGAGGGCTCGCCGGGAGATGGCCTCACGGCGCTGTTTCTTGCCTCGAACCTTCTTCTCAAGCTCGGGGATGATACCGAAGGTAACATTCGTAGGTTGATAGTCTATCGCACGCGCGTGGCTGATGTAGAAGGCCAAGGACCCGAGAGCTGTGGCGCGCGGGACAGTGCTTATCGGCCCTTCCCGCAGCATCATGGCGCAGTAGATCCCCGCCAAGAGACCGCCCGCGGCCGATTCTACGTAGCCCTCCGTCCCGGCGATCTGCCCGGCGAAGAACAGATCGCCCCGTAGTCGCGTCTGAAATGTCTCGGTAAGCATCCTGGGCGCATTGATGTAGGTATTGCGGTGCACCACGCCGAAGCGCACGAACTCAGCGCCCTCGAGGCCGGGAATCAATCGCAGCACTCGCTCCTGCTCTCCCCACTTCATCCGCGTCTGGAAGCCGACGAGCGAGTAGTTTTCCGCCGCCAGGTCGTCCTGCCGAAGCTGCACGACAGCGTGCGGACGCTCTCCCGTGCGCGGATCGGTAAGGCCAACCGGCTTCATCGGGCCGAACAGCAGCGTCTCCGGGCCGCGGCGGCCGATCTCCTCGACCGGCAGGCATCCCTCGAAGAACAGGCCTTGCTCGAAGTCGGGGATCTCCAGCACCTCCGCCGACATCATCGCATCGTAGAAGGTCTGAAACTGGGCCTCGTCGAGCGGACAGTTGATGTAGTCGGCACCCCCCTTGTCGTAGCGACTGGCGACAAAGGTCTTGCCGTTGTCGATGCTCTCGGCCAGAACGATCGGGCTGATGGCATCGTAGAAATAGAGGGAATCAGTGCCGGTCAGAGCACGAATCTCCTCGCTGAGGCCTGCGGATGTCAGCGGGCCCGTGGCGATGATGCACGGCCCATCGGGCAGCGACGTTATTTCCTCCCTGATGATCTCCACCTCGGCCGCGCCGGCCAACTTGTCGGTGATCTGTTGCGCGAAGCGCTGGCGGTCCACGGCGAGGGCCTTCCCGGCAGGCACACGGTTGTCGTCGGCCGCGGCCATGAACAACGAGCCCAGCCGCCGCATCTCTTCGTGCAGCAAGCCGACCGCGTTGTCCAGCGAATCGGATCGTAACGAGTTGCTGCAAACCATCTCGGCCAGCAAGTCGCTCTTATGTACGGGCGTCGTGACTTCGGGTCGCATCTCGTAGAGGCGCACACCGATGCCACGCCTGGCGAGTTGCCAGGCTGCCTCGGAGCCGGCCATGCCGCCGCCGATGATCGTTACAGAGGGGGTTGTTGCCATAGAGACTGAACAGTCGGGGATGAGGGGAAAAGCAGAAGGTAGGGCAGATCGTATCAACCAGCGGGCCACGGCCTCAAACTGGCAAACTGCCGCGCTAGGCCAGCGACAGGGCGTCAGAGATCGAGGTCAGCAACATCCGCAAGTTGTTCAGCGTTAGGTCCTCTTCGTCCACCAACAGGTTCGCCGAGGCGATGGTGAGGGCAGCCAGACGGCCGCTGGCGCACAAGTAACCGGCCAGATCCGCGACCTCCGCGGTGCCCAGGCCACCGGCGACAGGAAACGTCACCCCTGGAGCTTCGCTCGGGTCGATGCAATCGACATCGATGTGCAAATAAATGGCAGCCTCGGCCGGATCCGGCGTATCGACCTCCGAAGCCTGAGGCGAGAGAACGCGTGCCTCAGGTGGCAGAATCGCCGCACCGGGTAGAATTCGCTCGATGAGCTGCTCAGCCCCGAGGCCGCGGAGCTCGTCGACGGTCACCTGGTGGATCGGCAGCTCCGCCAGGGTGGCGAGCTCGCCGGCGTCGAGGTCACGGGCCCCGATCAGCCAGGTGTCCTCGGGACTAGGCGTCGGCGTGTCCGCGCCCACCGCCAGCGACTCAGGATGCCCGCGGCCCAGAGCCACCGACAACGGCATACCGCAGAGGAGGCCGGACGGGCTTGTTTCAGGAGTATTCAGGTCCCCATGGGCGTCGAGCCAGACGATGACGGGGCGCGCGGGCGTGCCACCCACCGGCGCACAGGTCGTCGAGGCGGCGACGGCGGCCATGGCTCCCGGAGCGATGCCGCACTCTCCGCCGATCAGCAATGGGAGCTCACCGGCCTCCAAGGTCCGCCCCACCGCCTGCCTCACCTCGCGCTGGACCGCCAGAAGCTCGCAAAGGTGGGGTAGCTGCCCCCCGTCAGAGACGGGAGCGCTGAGAGTCGCCGGCGCCTGCCACCCCCTCAGCACCGGGACGTCGCCGTGATCGCGAACCTCCAGACCCGCCCCTGCGAGCCAATCGAGCAGACCGGCGGCGCGCAGCCGGGCGGGAGTCTCGGTCACACCGGGGTCCGGCGCTCCCCAAGCGGATGGCACGCCAATGACGGTGACTCTCATGCTTCCCGTCGTCGCTCCTTGCCCGCCCCCGTGGGTCTCACCTGCAAGACCCGCCCCACCCCCGCCGAGGCCTGCTCGGCGGTTCTGTTAGGCGTCTGTTTCGGCCGCTTCCGGCTCGGTGACGTAATCACAGTCCTCGTTGGGACAAACCAAGGTCTCGGGCTGACCCTTGCGCTTGTGGGTTTCGAGGTACGGATGCTTGCAGGAGGGGCACGCGATAGGTACGGGCCGCTTCCAGATGGCGAATTTGCAGTCCGGGTACTGATCGCAGGCGAAGAAGATTCGGCCCTTTTTCGAGCGTTTTTCCACCAACTCGCCGCCGCTGCACTCGGGGCACTTGACCCCCGTGGTCTTGGGCTGGATGTAGCGGCACTCGGGGTAGTTACTGCAGCCGACGAAGAGCCCGAAGCGGCCCTTCTTGCGCACCAGGTCGGAGCCACATTTCGGACATTTCTCGCCCGTAGGCTCGGGCTCTTCGACCTCCACTTTGTCGCCGTCCCCGTTTGCTTTGATCTGCTTGGTGTTCTTGCACTCCGGATAGCCGGTGCAGGCAAGAAAGCGGCCGAAGCGACCCCACTTGATGACCATGGGCTTGCCGCACTTCTCGCAGACCTCCTCGGTCGGGATCTCCTCCCGCTTGACGTCACGCATTTCAGCCTGGGCCTTCTCGAGCTCTCCGGAGAAGCGCTTCCAGAAGCCCTCGAGCGCCTCGACCCAGTCCTGCTCGCCCGCCTCGATCAAATCGAGTCGATCCTCGACCTTGGCCGTGTACTGAATGTCCATGATGCGGTCGAAGCTGTCGACCAGCAGGTCGACGACCACCGTACCGAGCTCGGTGGGAGTGAAGCGCCGTTGCTCGAGCGTGACATAGTCACGGTTGCGAAGCGTCGACAGAATAGCGGCGTAGGTCGACGGTCGACCGATACCGTTGCGCTCGAGCTCGCGCACGAGCGTGCCTTCGGTGAAGCGCGGTGGCGGCTGCGTGAAATGCTGCCTCGGGATCAAGCCGAGACACGTCAGCCTCTGGCCTTCCTTCAATGGTGGCAGCAGAGCGTCCTCAGCTTCGCCCTTGCTCTTGGCCTCGTCGCCTTCCTTGCCGCTTCCCTTGCGCCTGGGGTCCTCGTAGACGGCCAGGAAGCCGGGGAACTTCAGCACTGAGCCTTTGGCCCTGAAGAGGTAAACGCCGGCCTCGATGTCCGCGGCAGTCGTGTCGTAGATCGCGTCCTGCATCTGAGACGCCACGAAACGGCGCCAGATCAAGTCGTAGAGCTTGAACTGGTCGTCGTCGAGATAGCGGCGCATCAATTCGGGCGTGCGGGCTATCGACGTCGGCCGGATCGCCTCGTGGGCCTCCTGCGCTCCCTTGCGCGATTTGAACACGCGCGGCTTCGGGAGGGCGAACTCGCTCCCGAAGGTCCTCGTAATGACCTCGTGGGCCTCTTTCTGGGCCACCGTGGAGACGCGTGTCGAGTCGGTGCGCATATAGGTAATGAGGCCGACCGAGCCCTCGTCGCCGATTTCCATGCCTTCGTAGAGCTGCTGGGCGAGAGCCATCGTGCGACGCACGGAGGATCGCAGGCGCCGGTAGGCGCCCTGCTGCAGAGTTGACGTCGTAAATGGTGGCTGTGGCTTGCGCCGCCGTTCCTTGGCCTCGACCTTGCCGACCACCATGCCGCCAGCGGCAGCTTCCGATGCGGCGCAGAGCTGGCTGGTCGATTCCTCTTTGGGGTCTTCGACGCCGAGGTCGGAGAGAATGGCCATGGCCGCCGGGCCATCCGGGATCTCGAGCTTCTGGCCCTCTTTGCGCCGCAGCTCCGCCTCGAATTGCGGCGGCTCGTCGGCCTAGAGTTGGGCGACGATCGACCAGTACTCCTGTGCCTGGAAGGCTTGAATTTCTCGCTCACGGTCTACGACCAGGCGCAAAGCCACGGACTGCACACGTCCGGCGGAGATCCCCCGCCGCACCTTGTCCCACAGCAGCGGCGAGAGCTTGTACCCGACCAGCCGATCGAGGGCACGCCGAGCCTGCTGGGCATCCACCTTGTGCATGTCCAGCTGGGTCGGAGAATCGAAGGCGCGTTTGATTCCCTGCTTGGTGATCTCTTCGAGTGACACGCGGTAGACGGGCTTCTCGCCGGCTTTCAAGAGCTCGAGCAGGTGCCAGCCGATTGCCTCACCCTCGCGGTCAGGGTCAGTGGCGAGGTAGATGGAGTCGGCCTTCTTGGCCGCCTTCTTGATCTCGCTGACGACCTTCTTCTTGTCGTCGATGGTCGCGTACGTCAAAGCGAAGCCGTTCTCGACATCGACAGCGAGATCTTTTTTCGGCAGATCGCGCACGTGTCCCATGGAAGCGATGACCGTGTAGTCGTCGCCCAAATACCGGTTTATGGTGCGCGCCTTCGCAGGCGACTCGACGATGACGAGGGACTTACTCATAATTCTCGCTATGCACGCTGTTCCGGTGTCCCGAGTCAGGACGCTCAGTTGCTCTTTTTACCACAGTCATGGTTCCGACGTGGAGAGTGAACGTGGAGAAGCCTGTACGAGATATCAGAGCTACCCGCTTCTCGTACAGGCGGCTGTAGGCTACACCCTTCAGGCCCACAGCCATAGCACCCTGCACCACGAGCACAACTGATTTCAAGGCCGATGCCGGTTGGCCTGCACTTCTCATTGCGGTTCGTCACGAGGGCACGGGTCAATCTAATTGCCCAGCTCGCTCGTAGCGCTGGCCCCCGATGGAGCGTACTAGACCTCGTACCTCGAGGCTCGTGAGCGCAGCCAGCAGGGCCGGCACCGCGAGCCCTGTACGGGCCGCGAGCTCTTCAACACCGCATGTACCCGAAGCGGGAATTGCCTCCAGGCAGGCACGCTCAGCGACCGGAAGAGCCTGCGGTTCTTGTCGATGCGCGACGGTTGCAGCGTGTCGTGCGAGAGCGGCAGCCTCGAGCTCCGGGTGGAGATGTCCGATCGCATCCTGCCACGAGGCGCAGACATGTGCCCCCTCTCCCAGTAGAGCGTTTGCGCCCTCACTCGTGGGGGAGGTGATGGGCCCGGGTACGACCAGCACTTCACGGTCCGACTGCTGTGCCAGATTAGCGGTGATTCTGGCGCCGCTTCGTGCCGCCGCCTCAACCACCACGGTAACCCGGGCCAAACCAGCGATCAGGCGGTTGCGCCGGGGGAAGTTCCAAGGAGCGACTTGGGTGCGCAGGGGGTATTCGGTGAGCAGAGCACCTTGCGATGCGATGCGACGGGCGAGCGCATAGTGGCGGGCAGGGTAGACGCGATCGATTCCGCACGGCAGGACGGCGACCGTCGGTCCGCCGCCCTCGAGAGCACCCCGGTGAGCCGCGGCATCGATGCCACGTGCCAGCCCCGAGATCACGGCAAGCCCGGCGCGAGCTAGCTCGGTGGCGAGCCGGAAAGCAATTCTGCGCCCGTAGCTGGTGCAATCACGCGAGCCGACGATTGCTATGCCCGGCGCAGACGGGAGCTTGCCGCGCACGTAAAGCACCGGGGGAGGATCGGCGATCTCGGCCAGGTCCGTCGAATACTCGGGTGACCCGTGGGGAATGATCCTACCGCCTACCTTGCCTACCTGGACCGCCGCCGCAGCGGCCTGGAGGCGCCATTCCCCGAGCTCCCATGGCGGAGCGCAGAATCTCACCTCACCCCGTGCGAGGGCGCGGACAACGGCCACGGGTCCGTCGCGGTCAGCGAGGAGCTGGCGCCGATCACTGGGCGACAAGGAGGAGACCAAAGCAAGCATCTGCCAGGCCTCATCGGTTTGCAGGGGCCCGCGCGGCCGGCGCGCTGCTGATTCCGGTGCCACTTGCCGGGCCCCCCGCCAGGGCTCTGATGCTTTCACGGTATCTCGCTCGACACGGTTTCGGGGGAGCGGAATGCCCCCCTCACCGGTTAGACGGTCACCACATCGTCGTTTCACCCGTGTCACGCGAGCTACAGAGGCACTGTGCCACGCTTGCGGCGGCTACCAAGGCGTCAGTAGAATCGAAGAGTCTCTCCTTTCATCCCCGGCTATGGGTCCCCGCCCAGTTAACTCGCCGTGTTCAATAAGGACCGTGGATTCATGTCGCTGAACCATCTGCTTGGCCGCAGCCACTGGCGGCGCCCGCAAAGGCGCCTCACCCGCCCGGTCTACCTGTCGCTCGCAGCGGGCACCTTCTGCCTGATTCTCCTCTGCGGGATCGCTTCCGCCGCCGCACTCGACGCCGATTCGATGCAAACCAGCGAGGAGCGCATCAGCAAGGCACGGGAGGAGTGCGAGGACGGTGTGAATTCCGCCGACGCGGGCCGCTGGGAAGAGGCCGAATTTCGCTGGTTAAAGGCAGTCGCCATTGATCGAAATAGCGCCTGCGGCCTGAACAATCTGGCGGTCCGGCATGAGCGCGAGGGCGAATTCGATGAGGCCGGGGAGGCCTATCGTAGAGCCCTGGAGCATGCTGAAGGGGATATGCGTTCCGTCGTCTTGACGAACTGGGACAGTTTCCTCGGTGGCCAACTTGCGGATCGGGAGCTCTCAGAGGCGGAAGATGCCGGAGAGTTCTCCGGTGAGATCCCTCCCATCGGGCTGACGGTTCAAACCTACGAGATCACGGTATCCGTGCCGTTGGCAGAGGGGCGCTACCTGGCGGATTTCGAGCGCGTCCTGGTTGGCAACTTCATCATCAGTGCCAACGACACGGGTATGGACCTGAACGATCTGGCGGTTCGCTACTTCCGCCGCCGGATCGTGCAGCGGACCTTCTACCAGACCGTGGATCTGCTGGAGGAGCCCTTCAATCCGCAGGATAGCGACCCTATCCACAATGCCGATATGTGGATAGCACGCGCGGCGGCCGTCGAGGCCGATGTGATCTTCACCGGTCGCGTCGGCGTGACGACCAGCGATGAGTCCCGTCTTGTTACGGAGAGAATCAGAACTCCTTCCGGCGAGGTCACCGAGGTGGCACGCTTCCGCGAGATGACTGGGTACCACCTGACTATGGACTTTTTCTTGCTGAGCGGCGAGGACGGCTCGATCCTGATCGACGTGACCGGCCTCGAGGGGGAGCGAGAGTTCGCTACCGACGAAGGCGTCGGTGCCGGCGACGCAGTGGTGGAAACGCTCGAAGAGCTGCTGCCACAGGTCGTCGACTCAGTGACCCCGGCCCGGCGTGAACAGACGCGGCTACTGGTCTATTAGCACCAGAAAATGAAGGAAGGCGGGACGAGATGAGCAGCCCATCCAAAATGGAGTGGAGTCTTCTGATGAGAAAGAGAAGTCAGCGGCGAGAGAGCCCAGTCAGCGCTCGAGTCGTGAGCTTCGGAGTTGTCCTGGCGCTCATCGTGGCGCTATCGCTGGCATCGAGCATGCCGGCGTTTGCGCAGGAGGGTGACGGCAAGCAGCAAGAATCCGAGCAGCGTAGGGGAACCGCACTAGGATTCTTCCCTCCGACAGAAACGCCCGCGCCGAAGTTCAGTTCCGACCTCGAGGCGCAAATTCGCAACACGCCGTACGGGACGGTCTTTGGTCAGAACAAGGTCACCTACGAGAACTTCGATTTCTGGGTCTACAAAGGCCCGCACTTCGACATCTATTACTATCCCGAAGAAGAGGCCCAACTCGACGAGGTCGTGGCATTCTCCGAGGCAGCCTACCGGAAGATCTCCAACATCATGGGCCACGATCTTTCGAAGCGAACGCCGATCATCTTCTATCAGACTCACTCCGAGTTTCAGCAGCAGCACATCATCCCGCAGTATCTGCCCGAGGGAGTGGCCGCGTTCGCCGAGCCGACGGTTAATCGCCTGGTGCTCCCTGTTGACGATCCTCCGGATGAGCTCCTCAAGCTGCTCACCCATGAAATCACCCACATTTTCGAGTACGACTATCTGTATGGCGGGCAGGTGGGCCGGGCCATGCGTATGTCCCCGCCGGGCTGGGTGATGGAGGGCCTTGCCGAGTTCATGGCCGACGACCTCACGACCCTCGATGAGATGATGCTGCGCGACATCGTCCTCGCTGACAGCATCCCGACGCTGGTGCAGATGTCGTACAATCGCGGCTTCTTCGTCGATTACGTCCTCGGGCAAGTCGTGTGGCAGTTCATCGCCGACCAGTTCGGTATCGAGGGGGTACGCATCTTCCTCGGGGAGATCCGCCGCGATCTGGGCCAGGACATCGATCGTGATATCGAGCGCGCCTTCAATCTGTCGCCATCGGAATTCGACCAGCAGTTCCGCGACTGGCTACGCGCTCGCTACCTGCCCAACGTTCTTCAACGTGACGAAGCCGACGATTTTGGCCTCAACGTGTTCGGCAGAGTTGAGGAAATCGATCGGCCTCTGGCCTTCTCTCCGGCCCTGTCGCCGGACGGCAAGAAGATCGTGGCCATTTCGGTCGATCGCAAGAAGCTGACGCTCGACATCATGACCTTCGATACCGAGACCGGTGAGCTGATCAAGAACCTGACCGCGGGCGGCAAAGGCTATGAGTACATCATCGGCCAGGGACTGACCGTCGGCACGAAGTCGGGGAGAGATGTGACCTGGTCTCCGGATGGCAAGTACATTGCCTTCTTCGGCAGAACCGGACCGACTCGCACGCTGTTCGTCCTCGACTCCGAGACCGGCGACGTGGCCTACAAGAGGAAGCTCGAGACTCTCGACCAGGGCATGTCACCAGACGTCGGGCCTGACGGCAGGTTGGTGTTCGCAGCACATCGGGATGGTGTGCGCGACATCTTCATATGGGATCCGGACGACGACAGCCTGATGAACGTTACCCAAGACGAGGTCTACGACTACGCTCCGGTGTGGTCGCCAGACGGGCGCAGCATCGTGTTCATCTCCCACATTCTCGGACACAAGAAGCTCTTCATGGTCGACCTGACGCGGCCTCAGGACCGCATCCAGCTCTCGTACGGCCAGTACAATGAAAAGCACCTGTCCTTCTCGGGGGATGGGTCGACCCTGTTCTTCTCGTCCGATCGCGGCGGCGTGTTCAACATCTACGCCATGGACCTGCAGTCCGGTGAGGTCAACCGGTACACCGACATGCTGCACGGGGCCTTCTTCCCGCTGGAGCTGCCCGGTAACCAGCTCATGTTCAGCGGCTACGGTGATGGGAGCTACGAGCTCTACACCATGGACCTGAACGAGTCGATCGAGGAGACGTTCCTCGCTACCGACGAAGCTCTGAGCGACGAGCGAGTAGCCGAGATCGAGCAGGCGATGACGGACGCCATGACGGTGGAGCTCGATCAGAGCAACGTCAGCCAGTCGCCGTCCAAGGGATGGCACATCTCCAACATCAGCCTCGCCGGCGGCTATGCCTCGGGCCCCGGCAACAGCGTTCTGGCGAATATCGGGATCGAAGTTTCCGACCTTCTCGGCAACCACCGCATCGTGGGCTATTTCGGCTCCTACCGGAGCCAGCGGAACCTGGGAGGCGCCTACTACAACATGAGGCACCGGTTGAACTGGGGCGTCTCGGGGACGAGCCAGAGGCTCTTCTACTTCTCTATCATCGGCAATCCGGCCAATCCGGGCGCCGGCGAAATCCAGTCCGACGTCTACTTCTCTCTCGACGGCGGTGAGATCTTCGCCTCCTATCCGCTGAGCCAGGATGTCAGGTTCGAGCTCTCCGCGGGCTTCTACGATCAGTTCTACGAGGGCTTCGGGGGATTCGAGACAACGGGGGGGCAGATCATCTTCGATATCGTCATCCCCAGCGGCACCTTCGTTCCACTCGGAGTTGCTCTGGTTCTCGACAAGGCGAGATTCCGTGAGTTCGGACCCTTCGCCGGTCGCCGCGTTCGTGTCGCCTACAGGGCCTCGCCGGGATTCGGCAATCACCTGCAGTTCAACGACCTGCAGGTGGATTACCGCGAGTACATCCAGGTCACCGAGCGCAACATCTTCGCCATCCGTTTCTGGGGCGCCAGTAGCTGGGGAGAGGATCCGAGCGTCTTCTTCATGGGTGGTTTGAATCAGCTCCGTGGTTACTATTGGCTCCAGTTTGCCGGCAACAAGGCCTGGTTCACCAACTTCGAGTTCCGGTTTCCCTTCATCGACGAGGTGCGCGGCGGTGACATGGCGATCTCGAACATCCGCGGGCTGTTCTTCCTCGACGTCGGAGCGTCTTGGTTCAACATTCAGAACGATTTCACGTTCTGGGAGGACGGTGGCCTCAAGGATGCCGTGGGTGCGTTCGGCGGCGGCGTCTATTTCGGTTTCTTCGGCATGCCGCTGAACTTCTACCTGTCGCAGAAGACCGACTTCAATAGCCTCATCGACGGGCTGAAGTTCGACTTCTACATTGGACCGACCTTCTAGCATGACCGCCAAGTTCGAGATCGATGATCCTTCGATCGACCTCGAGGGCCTCGAGGAGCGTATCCGCGAGGCCATAGAGGCCAAGCGAGGAGTGCGTTTCACCGACGAGGAGTTGCAGGAGCTGCGTGCGATGCAGGTGGAGCCGCGCGCGCGCCGTGCGGATTTGCCGAGGGGCTGGTTGGAGCAGATGCCGGAGGTACGCAGCCATCTTTCCAGGATCTCGCCGCCCTCCGGAGTGGACGAGTCCCCGACGGTTTCCCTGTACGCCACGGGTAGCACCGGCGCGCGCGGTCGGGTGCTCGCTTTCCTGCGCCGCCTCATGCGCCCCTTCTATCGGAGCACCTTGAACCTCGAACCGGTGCTCACCTCGATGATCGAGGCGACCAATGTGCTCGCGGACCAGACCGGCCAGCTCGACCGTTGGCACGAGAGAGACCTGCACCTGCTGCACAACCTGGTTTACGAGCTCACCAATCTCACTTTGGAGATCGACAAGGTGAAGGATCGGATCAATGAGGCGACCCGCCGCCTCGACATGCTCGCCGAGAGAGAAAACGCGCTGGAGCGCTTGGCTCTTGGCGAGGGTCGGAAAGTCGACGCCCCACAGGGTGATCCAAAGCCCAGCAGGCCGTGGTGAAAGTGTGATGGGCCTGCTAGGGGCCGCCTGGAATTTTGAAAATCGCTGCGAATCGCGCCCCTGGCAAGCGACCGTGTCCCCACTCGAATGCGGTGCCAGGCTTCACAGTTGGCTTGCGGCAGGGGGTCGGCCACCCGTAGAATATGCCAGTTACATTCCCGCAGCCCAAACCCACGGTAAAATCTGATGTTCGCAGTCATTGAAACAGGTGGAAAGCAGTATCGCGTTAGCCAGGGCGACGTAGTTCGTGTCGAGCGCCTCGAGGAGAACGTCGGGGACCATGTGGCTATCGATGCTGTACATTTGATCGCGGACGGCGAAGCTGTTTTCGTCGGCTGTCCCAACGTAGAAGGTGCCGAGGTCCGGGCGACCGTAGTCGAGGAAGGCCGCGGTCGCAAGGTGGTGGTATTCAAGAAGAAGCGGCGCAAGGGTTATCGCCGCAAGATCGGCCATCGCCAGGATTACACGGCCCTACAAATTGACGAGATCGTTGCGCCCGGAGCCAAGTAAATCGCTCAACGGACTTCAGAAGAGACAATACGATGGCACATAAAAAAGGCCAGGGGAGCAGCCGTAACGGTCGCGACAGCAACGCCCAGCGCTTGGGAGTCAAGCGCTTCGGCGGTCAGTTCGTCACCGGTGGCTCGATCCTCGTGCGGCAGCGCGGCACGCGATTCAAGCCCGGCACCAACGTCGGTATCGGTCGGGACGATACGCTGTTTGCGAAGATCGACGGCGTGGTTAACTTCGAAGATAAGGGTGGCCGCGGCAAGTTCATCTCCATACAGCCCCGCTAGCCCGAATCCTTCACCCCGCTACCAATCCAATCATTCCGCCGCGGTAGGGTGTGCCTCGACCCTAGCCTGGACTTGTCAATGGGTCGCGCGGCGCGCCTTGCCCTCACGGCCCTTGCGCCCGCTCGCTTCACGAACCGTTGAGAAGTCCAGGCTATGTTCCGCGACAAAGTAGAAGTGCGCGTTGAGGCCGGGAACGGTGGTCGCGGCTGCGTGGCCTTCCGGAGGGAGAAGTACGTTCCTCGCGGTGGGCCGAGCGGCGGCGATGGTGGCGCTGGCGGCGACGTTGTGCTGTTCGTCGATCCCAGCTCTTCGCACCTGGGACACTTTCGTCAGGGGCAAGTGTTTCGCGCCAAGCGCGGCGCACACGGGCAAGGAAGCAATCGCCACGGCAGGGCGGGCGAATGCATCGAGATTCCGGTGCCTGCCGGCACTGAAGTGTACGACGTGGAGTTATCCGATCTGCTCGCCGATCTCGCTTCTCCGGGTGACCGTATTTTAATAGCTGCCGGCGGCCGTGGTGGTCGCGGCAACGCCCGCTTCGCTACTTCCACACGCCGCGCTCCCCGCATCGCGGAGGACGGCAAGCCTGGTGAGCACCGTCATCTGTTACTCGAGCTCAAGCTCATCGCCGACGTTGGTTTCGTTGGCCGTCCCAATGCCGGCAAGACCACGCTACTTCGGCGCCTCACAGCATCGAAGGGAAAGGTCGCGGCCTACCCCTTCACGACGCTTGAGCCTAACCTCGGCATCCTCGATATGGGGGACTACGCTCGGGCAGTTCTGGCGGATGTACCTGGACTCATCGAGGGCGCCCATCGTGGCGAGGGGCTGGGGCTCAACTTCCTTCGCCACATCGAGCGGACGCGAGCGCTGGCGGTGCTGGTCGATTCCTCAGCCACCCGGGAGGAGGTCGTCGAGTACTATCGCTCCCTCTGCCACGAGCTGGAGCATTACAATCCAGCCTTGCTGGAGCGACCTCGGATGCTGGTCGCCACGAAGACGGATCTCGGGCCCGAGCGAGAGACGCTGGCGGCACTGCGTGCCGTGGCAGAGGAAGATAATGTAGCCTACTGTGAGCTCTCGGCTCTCGAGGATGAGGGGCTGGAGAGCTTCATCGCGTGGGTGCGCGAGCAAATTCCAGGTTAGGGAGGCAGATCGCATGAACGGCAAGCGCGTCGGGATCTTCGGCGGAACGTTCGACCCGCCGCACACGGGCCACCTCATGCTGGGCGAGGAGATCCGTGAGGAGTTCTGTCTCGATGAGGTCCACTTCATGCCCTGCAATGAGCCGCCTCACAAGGATCGACCCGCGCTGACCGAGGCAAAGGACCGTTTCGCCATGGTAGTGGCAGCGATCCTCCAGAATCCGGCCTTCGTCGCATCTCCGATCGAGGTCAACCGACCGGGCATGAGCTACAGCATCGACACCGTGCGGATGCTCAGCGAGGAGTTCGGCGACGACACCGAGCTGCTCTTCGTGGTCGGCCTCGACTCATTCTTGGATATCGAGACCTGGGAAGGCTACGAGGAGTTGCTGAACCTGTGCCATTTCATCGTTGTCAGCAGGCCGGGTCACGGCTTCGATGACATCCCGGCGCGGTTGCCGGCGTGGATCGTCGAGCGCATTGTCGATCTGCGCACCGGGGAAAGCGACCCCTGCTCATTCCTCGGCGACGAGGACGCCGGGGCGCCACGCCGCGTGTTCCTCTCGGATCGGCTTTTCGTCGACATTTCCTCGACCGAGATCCGGGAGCGGATCAATGCTGGGCGCAGCATCAGGTATCGAGTGCCGGCCGAGGTTGAGCGATACATCCAAGCAAACGGGCTGTATCGAGAGGTCGCGCAACTAGCGGAGACGGTCTCTTGAGCAACGATTCGCTGCCGCCAGGTGAACGGTCGGAGAGCCCCGAAAATCTCCCTGCCGATCTCACCGCGGCAGTAACGGCGATTGAAGACCACAAGGGCGAGGACCCGTTGGTCTTGGATCTCCGCGAGATCGCCAGCTTCACCGACTACATCATCATGTGCAGCGGGGGCAGCGAGCGGCACGTGCAAGCCGTCGTCGATGCGATCGTCGAGGAGCTCCGCGAGCAAGGGGTCAAACCCCTCCACATCGAGGGCTACGAGCAGGGGAACTGGGTCCTCGTCGACTACGTCGACTTTCTAGTCAACGTCTTCACCCGCGAAACGCGTGATTTCTACCACCTCGAGCGCGTCTGGCGCGATGCTCCGGTGCTCGTGGGCAACCGTGAGAGTGCTCCTGCCTGAATCTCCCGTCTGGCTTCGCGACCCGTTGAGAAACTCGGGCCAGATCGGCCGGACTTGCGTCTCTCGTGTTCGGCTTGCGGCGAAGCAATATCCGTGGGTAGGCTATGCGTCAATTCAGCAGCCGGCTACCGGCGAGAAGGCCTCGATGGGGGCGCATTGGACGCGGCCGTGAAACTCCCAAATCGACGGATTTCGATCCGCAAGGTTAGACTTTTGTGAGTGGGGGAGAATCAAATCTGGTGCTTTGTTGGCCTGGTCGAACCGCGGCCGAGTATGCCCGCATCGGTGTTACCGAATATCTGGGGCGAATCAGGCGTTTTCGGACCTGCGAGTGCCTCGTGACGCCAGAGGAGCCGGTTGGGAAGAAGTACTCCCAGGCACACAGGATCGAGCGTGAGGGCAAGTCGATCCTCAAGCGCCTGGCAACGCTGGAGTCGATGTTCCTGGTGGTTGTCGACCCGGCAGGCAAGCATCTGGACTCGGCGGGATTTGCTCGCTTATTGGAGCGTCAATGCTACGATAGTGCGCGCACTCTCACATTCGTCGTGGGGGGGCCAGATGGAGTTGCACCGATCGTCAAGGACCAGGCGGACATGTTGCTGGGGCTTTCCCGCATGACCTTGCCCCACGATATGGCGCGCCTGCTCCTCGTCGAGCAGCTATACCGGGGATTCACAATTATTCGAGGGTTGCCGTACGACCGTTAGAACGAAGGTCGGCAAAGAGTTGATGGGTCGGGCTCAGGGTGAGTCAGGCCACAAATGAGGATGCGCACCGATGAGAGCTGTTGAACAAAAGAGGCTGCGGAGCCAGCTCGAGCAGAAGCGCCGAGACGTTTTCGAATCGTACCGGCGAACCCAGGCTGCCAACCGCGAGTCCGGCGAGGAAGGACTGCAGGACTTAGCAGATCGGGCCACGGAGTCGTATCGCAAGGAGTTCCTCTATAGCCTGACTGACAATGAGCGTGACCTCCTGAGACGGTTGGACGAAGCCTTGACCCGAATGGACGAAGGTACCTACGAGGAATGCCAGTCCTGCGGGGAGAAGATCGGCATGCCGAGGCTGAAAGCAATCCCGTGGGCGCGCCGCTGCATCGACTGCCAGGAGAAAGAGGAGGCGGCCGGAAGCGAGTAGAGTGAAGGCTCCTGGACCGAGCCTCTTGTGAAGGCTCTTGGACCGAGCCTAGAGTCCAGGATGAGGGTCGATTGGAGAGTACTGGAATGTCGCTGCGAAGCTTGCTGACACTGATCATGATCTTCGTGGTCGTCTCTCTCGGCCTCTGGGTTGCCTGGCTGAATCCAGATGCGGTCACCTTCCGCCTCCCAGGACGCACGCCGTTCGAGTTCGAAACACGGCTCTGGGTGGTTTCCTTCCTCTCCCTCCTGGTGGGCGTCTTTGTCGCCCTGCTCTACACGGTCGTACTGTCATCGAGGGAAGCCCTGTCGCGATGGCGCCTACGGCGGACTGAGCGGCAGTCCTCGGTTCATAATCGCCTTCTCATCGACGGCCTCAGGTCCGGCCTGCGCGGCGAGAAGAGGGAAGCACTGAATCACTTCGAGAGCATCCTCGCAGAGGACCCTGAAAACATCGAGGCTTGGCTGGAGGCCGGACATACGTCTCGTCACCTGGGGAACGCCGACAAGGCCGTGGACATGCATATGCGGGCCCGGGCACTGAACCCTGATGACCCGCGTGTGCAGGAAGCGCTAGCGGCAGACCTCGAATCTCTCGGCGAGTACGGTCGGGCCGTGAACCACGTGGAGCAACTCATCGCTTCGACGGCCAAGCCCGACGCGAGACTATATGCCTGGCTCAGGGAGTTGCTCGCGCGACAGGGCAGGTGGGACGAGGCCGAGCAGGCGCAAGAGAAGCGTCTCAAGCTCGTGAAGGACGGTACCTTGCGTACCGATGAGGAGGCGATTCTCCGAGGACTGCGCTTCGAGCGCGGCCAGGCCCTACTGGCAAGTGGCGAAGAGGATGATCGCAAAGAGGCGGCCAAGATCTTCGAGGGCCTGATCAAAGCCGATGTCCAATTCGTCCCTGGATATCTGTTCCTTGGTGTTGCGCGCCTGGCCGACGGCGACGGCGATGGGGCGGTGAAGGCTTGGCAGGCGGGTATCGACACGACCCATTCCCTGCCCCTGCTCGACCATCTGATTCAGCATTACCTGAGCTCCGGCGAGCCGGAGAGCGCCATTCAGACCTACCGGAAGGCGGCCGACACCATCGAGGGCGGCGACTCAGCGGCCGCGCGGCTCGGTCTCGGATTGCTTTACGCACGGCTGGAGATGCTCGACGAGGCGCAGGCCGAGTTCGAAGCGCTCGCCGATCGCAGTGAGTACTCCCCGGCCCTGCAGTTCTACCTGGCGCGCCTGCAAAAGCGGCTAGGTGATGATTCTGCCGCGGCGGAGATGTTCGAGGAGATCATCCGGCGGTCGGGGACCCTGCAGCCCACATTCCGCTGCCGGCGTTGTGGTGCCTGCTACGACGACTACGTGGTTCGCTGCCTGGAATGCGGTCGGTGGGGGACAGTCGTGCAGGATGTCTCGCACACCGTCCGCGTGGTCGAGGAACAGGGTCTCCGCACTCCCAGACCGTAGCTGACGCTGGTTCCGGCATTCGGCACGGCACGGGGCAATCACCTTGGCTGACAGTTCGAGCGGGGTGCCGCCGGGAGACACGGGGTAGTCACCAAGGCGGACAATTCGCGCACATGGTCTGCAAAATGACATGAGACTCCGTAGCCTTCGCGCTCAAGTGTCCGCTACGGCGACCACCCCGTGCCTTCCTCACTCCCAGCGCTCAGGTGTTCGCTACGGCGATGTCCCCGCGCCTCCCTCGGGCCTCGTGCCAAGCCTCCGCCTCCAGGAGTACCCAGCACCTCCCTGAACCAACTGTGCGCACCGCGTTTTCGGCGGCGACCGGAGATCGGCTGATCCGAAACGGTGCACTTTGCCTCGCGAGCGGCCGCGACCCGTAGCGGTCCGAGAGCGGTGTTTTCAAGGTAGAGGAATCCCTTCTCGCATCGAGACGGGGACGGTCCGGCGGGTGAGGTTCGTCTGGCCCCGGCTGATGGTCTTGCAGAACCGTTGGCCGAGCGTGAGAGAGGGCAACGATGGGAGTGCACCGGGGGAGGCTAGGGCGAGAGGTTGGGGCCACCTGAGGGGGCACGCGGAGCCTGCTCTGCGGCAGCAGAGAGGCACGGGGTGATCCGTGCCGACCGCCTATGTGACGACTCCGTGCCGGATGCGAAGGGAAGTGCGAGGCTGTTGGTTTGATATAGAATCTGCAGCGGGCTAGGCCTGCAGCGATACGATCCAAATTCTGGACAAAGGTCCTTCTGGGGGGAAGATATGCGT
>JAUWTE010000498.1 GCA_030609765.1 Acidobacteriota bacterium | reverse complement strand
TCGAGATGGCCAGCGAGGAGGCCAGCAGGAATGCCAGCGCAGTGCAGGCCAGGGTGGCCAAGCGGAGGTTTCTGGACGACTGCGGAGACCTTTTCATCATGACCTTATGTAAGAGGGAGAGGACTAATTCTTGCACCAGAACATTTCAAGGACCCGGGAAGTTTAGGGGACGGTAGGTCGACAAACCACTGACATGTGTCGTAGACGGTATTCGACAGAGAGCAGCAGGGTGATGATCTTCGAGCCGGAAGGGGAGACAAGGTGACATACCAGCACAGTGGCGTCCTCCGTGGATGTGTTCTTCTCGTTTGCCTGTCGTTCGTCGTCGTCGCCAATGGCGAGGCTACCTCGCAGTCCGCCCAGGAGCGGTTGGACAGAGGCATGCAACTCCTGCAGGACAACCAGCCCGGAGAAGCTCTCGAGGAGCTGCAGAAGCTCATCGACGATGGACCCGACCTCGCCCCGGCGTATTTTTATGCTGGAGTCGCGCTCGGTCGCCTGGAGCGCTACGAGGAGGCCTACGACTACCTGGTGCATGCCGCCGAGTTGGACCCGGGCAATGGTCAGATTCATCAGATGGCCTGTGTCGCGGCAGTCCGCGGCCAGCACCTGGAAGAGTCTTGGGAGCAAGCCATTCTTGCCGCTCAAGCTGGCGTGGACATGTCCTCGATCTTCTCCCAGCTCGAGAATGCGGGGCCGCCACCCGAGGATTTCGAAGCGCGGATGGCCGCGCCACGGGTGTACGTTGCCGAAATCGATCTCTCCGCCCTCGTTGCGGCCGACCTTCAGCCCGGGGAAGAGGAACAGAGCGCATCGGAAGTCACACGCTCCCTGGTCGACATTGCCGAGACTCGCCGGCAGTTCGGTCTAGGGCTCCTCAGATCGCCGAGCTTCTCGGTGGTCAAGCAGGAGGAAGGGGCGACGTTTGTCTTGCTGATCCAGGCCGACCGCTTCGGTGGATCGGAGCTCGACGGCTACATCAAGCTGTTGGATCCGGCCTCCGGAGACGAGGTGTATTCGCGTCGGTTGAGCCTCTCGGATATCGGCACCCTGAGTGCCCTGCGCGGCGACATCGCCCGCCAGATTACCCACCTGGAGTCATGGCTCGAGCAGGAGAGCTGAGATCCTGATTCCCGGGTCTCGGCCGATTTCGATCTGGTAGTGCCCTTGGGGCGTGCGGGGTGGTTCTGAAGTGCCGATGTACAAAGTACAATCTATAGATTCGGAGTTGCATGACTCCCTTGAATCATCATGATAAGTGCTGAAATCAAAGGACTTATGGTGCCCATGTTGACTGTTGCATACAATATGGGCTATAAGGTTTTGCATGTCTGAAGCATGGCCGCTGCTCAAGACTGCGACGCTCACGGACCAGGTCTACGAGGTCCTCAGGGACCGGATTCTCAGCGACAGCATGCGGGCCGGCGACTTCATCAGGGAGCAGGAAGTCAGCAGCAAGCTGGGCGTGAGTCGAACGCCCGTCCGCGAGGCGCTCGGCAGGCTCGCCTCTGAGGGCTTTCTCAAGCGAATTCCCCACCGCGGCTACCAGATCCCGACCCAATCGGCCTTCGATCTACTCGAGCTCTATCCGATTCTCGCGGCCCTCGAAACACTTGCCGGCAGACATTCGTTTCCCGAGCTCGATTCTGAGGAGATCGCCCAGCTTCGGGACATCAACAAGCAGTACGAGGAAGCTTGCCAGCGACAGGACGTGCGCGCGGGGATCGAGCTCAACAACAGGTTTCATCACCTGCTCTCGGCCGGCTGCAAGAATCAGCGTCTGTGCAACATGCTCGACGAGCTTCGCTCCGAGGTGAAACGTCTGGAGATGTGGGCATTCTTCAATACCCCGCAGTGGGATGCCTCGAAAAGCGAGCACGAGTTGATCCTCGATGCCGTAGAGCAAGGTGACCACGAAGAGGCGCTCTCCATCCTCGAGCGGAATCGACTCACGACATACAAGGACTTTATCGAGAGAGTTGGCGAAGCTATTTCGCCGCCGCAATCAGACACGGCGCCGTTGGCTGAGGAGCTCGAGTCGTAGGAGATGTGATCCGCGGTCGCCGCGTGAATCGAGAGGGAGGATGGTCGCCATCCTCCCTCTGAATTTATCTACTCAGAACCAGCTTAGTATTCCGGGCTAGAGGAAAGACGATGGAACTGCGTGCGTTGTCTCACGACGACATTCAGAACGCGGTGTCGATGGCGCGGGCGATCGAGATCGTCAAGGATGCGTTCGCCCAGCTTTCAGCCGGCCAGGCGGAGGTGCCGGTACGAGCCCATATCGATGTGCCGCGACACGAAGGCATCACGCTCTTCATGCCCGCCTATTTGGAGAAGACCGATCAGCTCGGCATGAAGATCGTGTCCGTATTCCCACGCAACTTGGATGCGGGGATACCGACAATTCACGCTCTGGTGACCCTTGTGGATTCGGCCACGGGACGACCGACAGCGATCCTGGATGGAACCTACCTCACGGCGCTGCGCACGGGCGCGGCCTCTGGCGCCGCCACCGACATTTTGGCACGGCCTGACGCGAAAGTTGCAGCTGTGTTCGGGGCAGGGGTACAGGGGCGTACCCAGCTCGAGGCGGTGTGCGAGGCACGAGAGATTGCCGAGGCATGGGTTTACGACATCGATCGTGCGGCGGCCGAGGCCTTCGCCGCGGAGATGAGTAGCATGGGGGGGCGAATTCCCGACAAGATCTCCGTGGCCGCGAGCTCGCGTGAGGCGGTTGCCGGCGCCGATGTCATCTGCACTACCACCACGGCCCGGAACCCGGTGTTCGACGATGCTGACCTCAAGCCCGGCGTCCATATCAACGCCGTCGGCAGCTTCAAGCCCGAGGTCCAGGAGATCCCCGCAAAGACTGTCGTCAGATCGAGGTTGGTTGTCGACTCACGGGAGGCCTGCTGGGCCGAGACCGGTGACTTGATCATTCCCCGTGATCAAGGG
>JAUWTE010000145.1 GCA_030609765.1 Acidobacteriota bacterium | reverse complement strand
GGAGGTTACCGGCACCATCAAGAAGGGCGCCGTCAGGGGCACCATCAACGGTGGTGGCCCGAAGCTGGTGTTGCGCACCTCAGCGGGAGGGGTCGAAGTTCGCAAGATGTAGGTACCGCATGCTGGTATTGCGCCGGCAAGCTAGCAGGCACGGCCCGCTGGCAACGCGACACCATCTGCGCATGAACTCCGGGGCCCCGCCAGGAGCACGGTGGGGCCCCATTTGCGTCTATTGATGGCAAGCTCCCCCTCCTGAGCGGTGATACGCTTCCTGACGTGCCAGGAACGCAGCAGAATCGCCCCTGGATGATTGTCCCGTATCGGTCGCTTCCACCGTCCACCGCTCGCCGGGAGATCCAACCCATGCGCAGAACCCTCGCTGCGGCGCTCGCCATCGCCAGCATCCTGATACCAGCCACTCTCGCCGCCGAGAGCTCCAGCCGCCCGCAGGCCGCAGACCTCTCCTCGCTGCGGACCCGCCCGGAGCGCACGGAATTCAGAGAAACAACCCGATATGACGAGGTCGTGCACATCGTTGAGACGGTGGCGGCGGCCTCACCTCGGCTGCATGCAACCACCTTCGGATACACGTACCAGGGGCGTCCACTGCCACTGGTGGTGTTCGGTGATGTGCAGGACGCCAGCCCGGAGTCCGTGCTGGCAAGCGGCAAGACTCGTGTTTACGTTCAGGGCAACATTCACGCTGGCGAGGTGTGCGGTAAGGAAGCGATGCTCATGCTGCTGCGCTCGCTCGCCCAGGGTGAGCACGCTGACTGGCTCGATTCGCTCGTCGTGATGATCGCCCCGATCTACAACGCCGATGGCAACGAGATCATCCGTATCGATGGCCGGCGGGGACAGAACGGACCCATCGGCGGCATGGGGCAGCGACCCAATGCTCAGGGCCTCGACCTCAACCGCGATCATATGAAGCTCGACTCTCCCGAGGCCCGCTCTCTCGCCCTTATGCTGCGCCAGTACGATCCCCATATCGCGATCGATCTGCACACCACGAACGGTACGCAGCATGCCTACCACGTCACCTACGCACCGCCGCTCAATCCGAACACCTTCGCGTCCATCGATGAGTTGCTCCGCGAGGAGTTGCTCCCGAGCGTGACTCAGGCCCTCAAGCAAGATCGCGGTTGGGACTACTACTACTACGGCAACACACCGGGGCGGTTCGGCCGCGGCAGGGAGCCCGGCTGGTACACCTACGACTACAGGCCGCGCTTCAATACCAACTACATCGGCCTGCGCAATCGCATCGGCATCCTCAGCGAGGCCTATTCATACGCCACCTTCGAGGAGAGAATCCTCGCCTCTCTGTACTTCGTGGAGGCAATTGTCGACTACGCCCGCGAGAACGCCGACAAGGTCGCCGCGGTCGTCGCCGAGGCCGATGCACATTCGGTGGTGGGCGAAACTCTGGCGCTGCGGGCCGAGCTGCAGCGCTCCGCGGAACAGGTGGAAATCCTCATGGGCGCCACCGAGAATGTCGACAATCCCTTCAGCGGCGGCACCATGCGCAACCGCCTCGACGTCAGCACGCCCGAGATGATGTCCGAGTACGGCACGTTCCGTGCGACCGAGGAGCAAACTGCCCCCGCCGCCTACTTCATTCCCGCGGATCTACAGGGCGTACTGGCGAAGCTCGCCCAGCACGGCGTCGTCGTCACTCAACTGGAATCCGACACCACCCTCTCAGTCGAGCAGTTCCACATCACTTCCTCCACAGCATCGGAGCGCGAGTACCAGGGGCACACGGAGCGGACGCTCGAGGGCTCGTACGAGACGGCCGAGATTACGCTCCCGGCCGGCACGGCGGTGGTGCGCCTCGACCAACCGCTCGGTCGCCTCGCCTTCTACCTGCTGGAGCCACGCTCCGACGACGGCCTGACGAGCTGGAATTTCCTCGACAGGGCGCTGCAGGAGAACGAAGAGGTCTATCCGATCGTGCGCGCAATGGCGGGGCAGTTCTAGCCGACACCGTCTCCGTCGCGCCTGAAACAAACCGATAGGTTCGCACCGGCTAAATCGTGCCCCGACCGGCTCGGTAGTCCTCTGCGCCCGCGTGATCGCCGCTACGCTCGGGCCGTATCTTGCTCATCCAGCCGGTGCGACACTCGAGTTCCAGATGTCCTGATGCCACTTCCAGGCTCCGTCCTCGAGCTTCCAGATGACGATGAACTTGCCCTGGTCGAGCACCGCGCCGCCTTCGCCTTCAAGCGTGTAGGCTCCCACCTCGACGGCTGTGTCCTCGAAGCCCTCGAGCTCCACGGTCTCGAGCTTTACGGCGGCGATCCCCATGTCGATGACGGCCTGCCAGAATCCCTGCAGTGCAGCGGTTCCGGTCACAGTGGGGCTGTTCGGGGGCAATGCATTACCGTTCGCTGTGTAGACGGCGGCGAAAGCAGCGGCGTCCTTGCGGGCGACCGCATCCATGGCGGCCTGATTGTTGGCGGCGATGGCATCTTGCCACCCATCTGGTGGTGCACACATGAGAGTCCCCTCCTTGTCTGGAGAAGTGAGAGATACATGCCAGCCTGCATCTTTCACCGCGGATCATCGTCTGCAAAAGTGTGGAAGGAGCATAGCAGGCCGTGGTGAAAGTGTGATGGGTCTAGTTGCGCTGCCACACTTTCACCACGGCCTGCTAGATTCTCGAGATGATTCTGTCCAGTTTGCGTGACAACTCGAGAATGGTTTCCCAGTCGTAGGACAGGATGTCCTGGCCGTGGGCCAGATTATTGCGCAGCGACTGGAGGTCTTTGATCGCCCGCAGCGCTTCCTTTTTCGAGGAGAATCCGGCCTCGTGCAGCACTTCCGGGTCCTTGATGAGGATCTGCGCCTTGTCGGTGAACTGCAGGCAATCGCTCAATCGCACGAGTTGGTTGCGTCGCGAGCGCTCAGCGAGCAACTCCAGGGCCTTGTCGAAGCGGCCGGGTGATAGCACCTCGCGCCAGGAAGCTTCCGGATAGCGCTCCTCGAGCTGGCGCCCGAGGTTCATTTCCATGATGGCGATCAGACCGAACAGCCACATCCGGACCGGCGGCTTCTGGATGTCCTCACGAACGACTACCCCCGCGGGACCCCCCAGGATACTCACGAAGCAGATGGGTGCCTTATCAAGGGCCTCGAGCACCTCTCTCAGGGGTGTCGCCTCAGCAAGAAGGGAACCTGAATCGAAGGTGTGCATCTGGTCCCGGCATGTGCCCTCTCCAAGGTCCTCGCGGGTCAGGTAGCCGGCGATCTCGCCGTCCACACGAACTCCGACAGCCCGGACGTCCTGGTCGTCCATGAGCTCGAGAGCTTCCGCGAACGGGTTGTCGTCGTCCAACGACAGCAGCGGCTCGGCGATGTCCCGCGCGGTGAAGTCCTCCATGAAGAGCTTCTTCATGCGCGCCCGAAGTGCTCTCTTTCGCATAGGCGCCTCTAATCTTCCCGTCCACTGCAAAGGCCCGTCACCATGCGATCTCGTCGCCGGTCGATCTTGTGGCTACCTGATTACGCCGCTACCTGACCTCGAACGTGAGCGTCGCCCAATTGGACACGTAGTCCGCATCGGGCTCATCGACTTTGACCATGTGGATGAGCCTGACGTACCAATGTCCGGGCTCGTCTAACCTGATCCGCGCCACGCCGTTGATATCGGTCGTGGTCTGGACCGCCTCCCGTTGATTATTGGGCTGAAAGGCCTTTCTCTCGAACCCCACGTAGCTGGCATAGATGATCTGGCCGGCCATCGGTTCGCCATCCTTCAGAAACAGGACCTGCAGCGTGTCGCTGGCACGCAAGTCGTAAGGGTTCTGCAACGGCACCAGCTCGACCGGATGCCCGAGGCGGGCGTCGTATCCATAACTGTGCTCCTCGCCGACCTGGACAATCGCCTTCACGTGCTTTGCATAGCGCTCGCGGGCGGGCTCGTCGAGATCCTTTTCGTTCTTGCGCAACTCCAGAATGTCGAGCACCCCGTCGTGCAGCAGGTAGTCGTTGAACTCCTCCGCGGTCAACTCGATCATGTTGGGCGCTGTCGACACTCCGATCGTGTATGTGCCGGCCTCGCCGGTGGTGAAATCGAGCTTTGCCGTGTTGTCTTCATCCCGCCACTGTGCCGGATCGGGATGCACCACTTCGGTGTCCGGCCCGACAATGCTCACATCGATCATTCGATCGCGTGTGATGGCGTTCTCGCTGTTCACGAACGTCCCGTTCAGGAGTGAAACCGTGGCCTCGCTGTCGGGCTCCAGAAAGAAGCTGTCGAGCCTGAGGAACATATCGTGCGCCGAGAGCACGCCGACTGCGGCAAAGATGAATACGAAGGTGAGAAGGGTCTTTTTCATGTCAGCCTCCAGCTGATGCGGGCCTGCGTCCTACTGGGGAGTGAGCGTGCCTTCAGGAATCTTGAAGTAGAGGTCGCTCTGCATGTCTCGTATCTCTACCGTAATCTGCAAATCGAGCTCGTCCAAGGGTTGGGCATAGGCGCCGCGCAGAACCTCGAGCATGCGGCGCCCGATTTCCCCCCTCGTTTCAATAGGCCGGCCCGCCAGGATCGCCACGTCGACATGCACGAACGCCCCGCCGGCCTCACCACGCCCGATGCGATAGTCGGAAAGCTCCATAGCGCGGCTCTTGCAGTTTTCAATCCTGATCCCCGCAACATCGGAGAGGACCTCGTGCAACTGCGAGAAGAGATGGTCGAAATCCACCGGAGAACCGATATTGTCGGTGTATTGGAGGGTCAATTGCGGCATCACTCTTCTCCCTTCCGTGGCTCGACGGCCGATAGGATCGAGCCATCGTCTTCACTCAACCGGCGAATGGAATCAGCATCGTAGAGCTGGCCCATGTCCATCCCCGGACAGCTTGCTGCCTCTGTCTCCCAGGTTACCTCCGAGCGAACGACCCGGCGCCAGAACGGCCACGTGCGACACTGTTTGGGCCGATCCTCGTACACTTGGCAGCCCGCGGCGCTGTCGTAGAAGATGCAGTCGAGGTTGGTCTTCTCCTGCAGGCTCAGCTCCTCTGCCCCCACGGACCGGGTGTAGCCCTTGCGGAACTCGCTATCCGATATCCCCAGACGCCGCGCGAGCACTTCGATCTCTTCGTCGGTTACACGCACCGTACCCGGAAACCCCGTGCAGCACCCGCCGCACTGAGTGCACTCGAAGCGCAGCCCGTCCTGATACCAGGGATCGCCTTTCAATGGCCCTCGGGACTCTTCAGGACGTTGAGATGATCTTGGTAGGCGCTGCGCAGCGACGCCACCTCTTCGCGCGAGAGCTTCAGCTCATTGGCGATCTTGCCGATCTCGGCATCTTCGATACTCGATATGCCTTCGTGTGCTGCGGAGACAGCAAAGAGACAGTCGACGAGCGCCAGCTTCTGGTTCTTGTCGGCCACCTCGTTGAACTCCCGTGCCACAAGGAAGTCTTCCGTCGCCCCGAATATCTTTGCGCGCGTCTTCGCCATCTGCACGACGATGAGCACGTGTGGTTCGGGTAGCTGGCCGCGTTCGAGAACGATGCGCTCCATCGCCTCGGTCTCTTCGTCGCTGATGTCCAGATCGGCATGGGCGACACGGCTCAGCAGATAGGAAAAACAGGCGATATAGCGAGCCCTCTGCGGCTCCAGATCATCGAGCTCATCGACGATCTTTCGAACGGTCTCGGTTTCGGGCGAGCTGCGGTCGACCTCGCCCATGCGAAGCGATCCGTCGGTGCCCTTCCCCAGTATCAGGTCGAGAATGCCCATGGCTTGTTCTCCTCTCGCGCGGGGTCGTAGGGCTATTGGATCACCTTGCGAACCGCCCGGATGTGGTCGGGAGTCGTGCCGCAGCAACCGCCGATGATCGATGCCCCTGCGGCGATCATGTCGGGAGTGTGCTCGGCGAAGAAATCGGGTCCTTCCTGATAGTGAACTGCCCCCTTCACGAGGACAGGCTGGCCGGCATTGGACTGGATGAGCACCGGCGACGAGGTGGCGGCACGAAACTCGCCGGCGATCTCGATCATCTTCTCCAGGCCGTTGCCGCAGTTGGAACCAACCACGTCGGCTCCGGCCTCCAGGAGGCCCGCGATGGCGTCGGTAACGCTCGTGCCCATGATGGTGAAGAAGCCCCGGGGCGTCTCGTCGAACGTCATCGTGGCCATGACGGGCTTGTCCGGCTGCATGGCCTTCGCGGCACGCACCGCGAGGGCGGCCTCCCTGAGGTCGGACATGGTCTCGACGCAAATCACGTCGGCATCCGTGACGGCGCTCATCTGGCGCTCGAAGCTAGCGTAGAGCTCCTCCTCGGACGTGTCCCCGTAGGGCTCGAGGATGCGCCCCGATGGCCCGCAGGACGCCGATACATAGGCCTCGCCCGCGGCGACCTCGCGCAGGATGGCGACTGCGTTCCTGTTGATCTCTTCTGCTCTGTCGTCCAGGCCGTAATCCGCTAGCTTCGCTGGCGAGGCCCCGAAGGTGTTGGTGGTCAGTAGCTCCGCCCCCGCCTCCAGGTACTCGCGGCCGATCGCGGCGATCACGTCGGGCTCCTCGAGGGTGATCATGTCCGGACACTGACCCGGTTCGAGGCCATGAGCGATGAGCATGCTGCCAATTGCGCCATCGCCCACCAGGATCTCGCCGGCCTGCAAGCGATCGAGAAGTAGCTTCATCGTGATCTGCGCTCCTGGAAGGGATTCAGACTCCTGCGATTCCTCTGACGGTGTCGACGGCGTTTGCTGCATCGTAGCCGTAGGCGTCGGCACCGATCTCGTTGGCCAGATCCTGCGACACCGGGGCGCCGCCGACAATCGTCTTGATCTTGTCGTTGAGGCCGCGCTCCTTGAGGATCTCGATCACGCGGCCCATCGCCGGGGCCGTCGTGGTCAGGAGCGTGGACATGCCGATGATGCCGGCCTCTTCCCTCTCGGCGGTGTCAACGAAGACCTCCGGAGGAACGTCCTTGCCGAGATCGAAGACCTCGAAGCCCGCTCCCTTGAGCATGATGCTAACGAGGTTCTTGCCGATGTCATGCAGATCACCCTGCACGGTGCCGAGCACGACCTTGCCGATACTCGGAACCTCATCCCGCAAGAACAGGGGCTTCAGGAGATCCATGCCGGCATACATCGCGCGTGCTGAAAGCAGCACGTCGGGAAGGAAGATCTCGTGGGCGCGAAACCTCTTGCCGATGACATCCATGCCGGCGATCAGGCCATCGTCGAGAATCTCCTTGGGCACCATCCCCTCGTCGATCGCTTTCTGCGTGAGCTCGCCGACCTTGGCGTCGTCTCCCTTCTGCAGGGATTCCGAAATCTCCTTCAGCAGGTCCATCGGTCCTCTCTTTCAGGCGCTGTCTCGTTCCGAAGCCATCAGTCGTTCCATGCGGGCCTGGCAGGAAGCGTTCTTGCACTGCGGGCAATAGCTGTACCCGGCCTTGAACATATGTACATCCATGCCGCCCGATACCAGAACCCCGCTCACCGACTTCAGCGG
>JAUWTE010000509.1 GCA_030609765.1 Acidobacteriota bacterium | reverse complement strand
CATGGATCGGGTCGAGTACAACGACAAGGGCAACCAGATCACCCTGTCAAAGCGGGCAGGCACAGCCCCTCCCGACACCGAATAACGAGGAGCTTCATGAACTCACGGGTTGGTAGCGGGCGCCTTGCCCGATATGTCGTTGGGCGCGGCACGCTGGTGATGGCGGCCCTCCTGCTTATTATTCTGCTCGCCCCGGCGATGAGGACGCAGGCTTCGCCACAGCAAGGGCAGAGTGCGCCAGGGCAACAATCAGTTTCCGTGAGCCAGGCTGAGGTGATGAAGGCGGTGGCAACGGCGGAAGCGGCCCCCATCACGGAGGAAGATCCCACCGGGGAGACGATACTCATCGAGGATACCGTGGCGATCGGAGACTCTTCCGCTGAGAAGGAAGCACCGGCCACCGAGTGGCCCGACCTGAGTCTTTGGAGATACCGGCCCTCGAATTTCAACCTGTCGGCCCGCGGAGGCGTCGGGCTCATGCTTGCCGTGTCGCCGTACACCCTGGAGTCGGGCGAGGTTGCAATGGGGGTCGATGTCCTGAACTACGACCGCTATCCCGGAGATATCGATGTCGTCGATGTCCCGTTCCAGTTCGCCATGGGACTACCGGGGCGAACGGAGTTTTTCTTTCAGATATCGCCAGTAGTCCGGACCAACAGCGTCGGCCAGGACCCGGTCGGCTATCCCATTCCACCCCTCGATCTGTTCATCGATACCTACCCTGACTCCGCCCTGCGTCCGGAGCCGTACTTCATGATCGCGCAGGATTTCCCGTACAAGACCTATGCCTACCCGGCTGTGCTCATCGATCCACCGGGCAACGGCGCGTTCGCGAGATCGAGCGGAGACATCGTTTTCGGCTTCAAGGCAAACGCTCTCTCCGAGGAGCGTGGCCACGGAATGGGGCTCGGATTCCGCGCCTACGTCGAGATCCCCATGGAGACGCCCGACTACAACACCTACCGCTGGCGTCATTACGTTGGGGTGTCGGGCGAGGTCGATTACGGTTTCGACGTGTTGGCCGCGAAAAAGGTCGGCAGGGCCGAGCTTCTGTTCAACGGCGGGTACAAGAAGCTAGGCGACCCCGACCGTGGGCTGATCGTCCAGTACGTCGACTCCTCCGCGACCACCCCTGAGGATTTCCTCGTGGGCGCACCGATCGAAATGGGACTCGACCTTCGAGATCAGGCCTTTCTTGCCTTCGGGATTTCGGTGCGCGCCTTCGACATCGGCATCGTGCCTGTCTGGTTCATGGCCGAGTACTCGAGCACGCTCTATGTCGGCGGCGGGACTCCCGTCGAGAGAAAGGTGCATCCGCAGGAGCTGCGGTTGGGGCTGCAGTGCAACCTGCCTTGGGCCAGCGAGGTATCGCTGGGATTCGCATGGCAGCTCCTCTTCAACGACGCCGGCGACGGAAGTCTGCGGACGAGCAACTTCCTCACGCCCGACGGCGCCAGGGGGGACATCAACTTCAGCGAGCTGGTTGATCCGGAGCTTTCAAGAGAGGTACAGGAGTATCTCTCGAACCTGGGAGCCAGCTTCTCGTACAACAGCAGCAAGATGTTCTCCACCAACAACCCGGCCTTCGACCATTGGCGCAACGTATCGACCGAGCCCCAGACGGTAATCGGGCAGGGTGGCGGCGCGGCGATCTTCTTTCTCACCTGGCGTATCGGCTCCTTGTGGTGAGGTCCTCGGGCCCTGCGCCCGCTCACTTCGCGATCCGTCAAGGACTCCCGGCTAGCCCTTTGGGACGTTCTGCGTCTTACTGTGGGCGGTGGCGAGCCCCTGCGGGGTTTGACCCTGCGCGCTGAAGATCTGATCCCAGTCCACCGAAGCAGTGAGCTGCATCATCACGAAGAGCGTGATCACGGCGCCGACGGTGATCGTGAGCCCGGTGAAGCCCTGGAAGAAGAAGGCGTAGTTGAATAGCACCAGGTAGATGAGCTGCGCCAGGCCGGCTTGAGCCCAAGCGAAGTGCGTGCCCCCAACGACTCGCAAGTAGGAGATCACCAGGGCCATGCTGACGATTGTGGCGACGATGAAGGCAGCGTGGATATTCACGTGGTCCACCAGGTAGGCGAGCAGCAGGTGGAACGCGAAGAATGCCGCCGAGAGGAAGAAGTAGTGCATCGGGTGCAGGTTCCTGCCCTGAACGATGCCGAGAATCACCATCACGGTAAGAAAGAACAGCAGTGAGATCGGGGCAAAGAACGTGACCCTCGACGTGAGTGGCCCCGGATTGAGCCGTTTCGGAAGGTCCACCCCGATGGTCTTGCCGGTGACCAGGTTGTCGAACTGCCAGGTCAACGCCACGCCATCGACATCGGGATCTTTCGCGGTCGGTGAAAGCGTGCCGGGAGGAAAGTCCAGGCCTGAGGCATCGGCCGTCAGGCGGAGCTCGAAGTCACGTACCTGGCTGACACCCTCCAGCTGGAATGCATACATCCAGGTGTCGAGGCCACGCGATCGATAGAAGATCTCGACGGGGATCTCCTGCCCTGCCCCAACGCTCTCGACGACGACTTCAGCGCCGCTCAGCAGGTCACCGGTAGCCCCCTCCTGACCAGCAGCCCGGAAGGTGAAGGCGTCGTAAATGGACTCCTGTGCCGGAAAATCGAACTTCACGTGCAGTGGCCCCTCGATCCCATCCGGTGTGCGCAGAACGTAGTGGCCCAAAAACTCCACGGCATAGAGGTCGTACCAGAGAAGACCCTTCTGCCGGTGCTCCAGCTTCAGCGCGACTTCGATGCGGCTCGAGTCCAGCGCCACTCGATGCCGCTTTTCCACCGGACGCATCACCTGCCGCAGCGTCGATTCTCCGTCGGGCCCCGTTTCCTGTACCGTTTCGGT
>JAUWTE010000349.1 GCA_030609765.1 Acidobacteriota bacterium | reverse complement strand
GGACCTGATGCAAGACCCGGACACACGTGCATTCGCCTCGCTCGGCCGCCTCGAGCTCACCGTGAATGACCTGATGTCACGCCTCACTCTCTATGGCGCGGCCATGCCGAGGCTGGCGCGTTGGCAGGCGGAGCTTCTGATCTACGACACCCTGAACGCACAGCAACCGCTGGGCCAGATGCTTGTAGACACGAAGGAACTTCTGGCATCCGCGGAGCGCATCGCCGAGCTTTCCGATAACGTGCCGGCGCTGATCCAGGCCGAGCGAGCGGAGATACTCCTCGCTGTCCGGACGCTAGTCGACAGGCAGATGCAAGATCTCGATCGGATGATAGACCGGCAGCGGCTGGAGCTCATGCAAGACGTCGAGTCGGAGCGAATCGCCGCCTTCGACTCTCTCGACGCCCAGAGAATCGATTCGATTGCGGTTCTCGACGCAAAGATCGACCAGGTCATGAGCACGATGGCGGGGATGGGCGCCAACGCTGTCCAGCAGACCTCTTCCGAGGGCGAGAGGCTGGTATCGATCTTTTTCTGGCACGCCCTCCAGCTCGTGATCATCTTTCTGATCGGGCAGCTGATCGTCCTGGTTGTCGCGCGGCGCGTACCGCAGCGTGTACAGCGCCCGCCCGTCGTCAGCGTGTCTGAGTAGCAGGGCAGGTCGCAGGGCGAGGGCGCCCAGAGGCCTCCAGGCTACTGCTGGGGCGTCCAGTCGGGGTTCGGGTGCGGCATGCCGGCTCCGACCTCCTGCCGCCATGCGTTCAGTGTTGCGCGGAGCTGTTCGGTGGCCTCCGGCATGGCAGCGCTCAGATCGTCGGTCTCTCCCGGATCTGAGGCCAGATCGTAGAGCTCGACACGTCCGTCCTCGAACCACTCGATGAGCTTCATGTCCCCCACCCTGACGGCACTCGATGGCCTGTTGCCGGAGCCGTGATAGTGGGGGAAGTGCCAGAAGAGAGCCTCGCGGCCCAGCTCGCCGGAGTACCGAAGAATAGGTGCGAGGCTGACGCCGTCGACGTGCTGCTCGGGGCGCCGCTCGAGTCCCGCCATTTCCAGCAACGTCGGGTAGAGATCGGTGCTCGAGGCCGGGGTTTCGCTCACGCCCACTGCTCCAGCCTCGCCCGGCCAGCGGATGATCAACGGTGCCCGGATGCCCCCCTCGTACAACCAACCCTTGCCCGCCCGCAGCGGCAGGTTCGAGGTCGGCCCCAGCGTCCGGTCGCCCGAATAGGTGCTCAACCCGCCGTTGTCGGAAACGAAGACCACGATGGTCGAATCCGACAGGCCGAGCGCATCGAGACGATCGAGAATTCGCCCGACGCTCTCGTCGGTGCTCTGCACCATCCCGGCGTAGACGGCGTGGTTCTGGTACTGCCGGGTCGTGCCGAGCCCGCTTTCCGAGATGAACTCGGGACCCGATGCCGGTGGCAGGCCAGCCGCCTTCTCTTCGTACTTTGCGGTGAGCTCGTCTTTCGACTGCAGGGGTGTGTGTACCGCGTAGTGCGATAACACGAGGAAGAACGGACTGTCGCCTTGGGCGTCGATGAACGCCAGCGCCTCGTCGGTCAGGCGATCGGTCAGGTACTCCCCCTCTTGTCCATCCTGGAGATCCGGCACGTCCCACACCGAGGGTTCATCGAGATGATAAGGATAGAAGTAGCTCGCCGGTTGGCCGGCCTGATTCACAGCCACGGAAACGTCGAAACCTTGATCAGGGGGAAGAAAGCCCGTCTCACCCAGGTGCCACTTGCCGATGTAACCGGTCGTATAGCCGGCTTCCTGGAACGCCTCGCCGAGTGTGACCTCGTCGAGAGGTAGCTGGCGCACGTAGTCCGCCTGCTGCAACATGCCTGCCTGCTCGCCGCCGATCCAATTGGTCAGGTTCAGCCGCGCCGGATGCTTGCCGGTCATGATGCTGGCGCGTGTCGGGGAACAGACCGGGCTCGCGGTGGTGAATTCGGTGAACCGCATGCCCTCGGCGGCCAAGCGGTCGATGTGCGGCGTTTCATAGAACTCGCTGCCGTAGGCGCCCGTATCGCGCCAGCCCAGGTCGTCGATCAGAAAGACCAAGACGTTGGGCGCGACCGCGGCCCCGCCGTCGCTAGCTTCCTGAGGGCTACAAGAGGCGGAAAGCAGCAGCGCCGAGAAGATCCAGACCGTCACGAAATACCGTTTGTCAGCTTTCATGCCGGTGTTTCTGGCATCTGCTTCGTGCGACGTCAAGGGCTAACGATTATCATGAGGGCCCCGTGAGTACGACAATCGGACCGACGAAAGCCAGAGGAATCAGCCCGTGATCCACTTTCCTGTTTTGCGTTGGGGCGAGCCGTACGAGAGCCTCGAGGTCGAGAAGGTCGTTCACTTCGACAGCGGTGAGGAGATCGCGGAGGTGAGTCAGGCGAACGCCGGCCTGATCGCGCGCGACATGCGCAAGGCCCAACGAGCCCGCGACGCGCTCAGGGAAATCCCTGCGGAAGACCTGCTGCGGATGGTCCAGGAAGCCGGCGCGTTGTTCATGAACGCCGAGTTACCGCTCGGCGACCAGACGCAAAGCCCTGAGCAGTTCGTCCGGCATCAATCGGCGACCACAGGGCTGCCCGAGCACATGTGCCGGGCGAACATGGGCAAGCTCGAGTTCGTGCTCGGTCAGATGGGCAACATCCTGACCTCGCTGACGCGCGGTCTCGACCTCGATGTCTTGACCCGTGGCTATGGGGAAGAAGACGGATTGATGCGCAGCTTTCAGGCCTACTCGCCGGTGCTCGGCATGGTTCTGCCGTCGAACTCGCCCGGAGTGCACAGCCTCTGGCTGCCGGTCATCCCCCTGCAAATAGGCCTCGTGCTCAAGCCGGGCCCGCAGGAGCCCTGGACGCCATGGCGCATGTCGCAGGCATTCTTCAAGGCCGGCGTGCCCCGTGAGGCCATATCGCTGTACCCGGGGGGCGGCGAGATCGGCGCGGCGGTGCTCAACAACTGCCCGCGCAGCCTCATTTTCGGTGGCACGCCGACGGTCGAGATGTATGAGGGCAACCCGGCGGTGCAAGTGCACGGCCCCGGATTCAGCAAAATCCTCCTGGGCGACGACGTGGTCGATGATTGGGAACAGCACCTCGACCTCATGGTCGACAGCGTGCTGGTCAATGGTGGGCGTAGCTGCATCAACTGCTCGGGAATCTGGGCATCGCGCCATACCGAGGAGATCGCCACGGCTCTGGCCGAGCGCCTCGGCCCCATAGCCCCCCTGCCGCCCGAGGATCCCGACGCGGCTCTGGCGGCTTTCACCGTTGCCGGGCAGGCGGAAGCCATCTCCAATGATATCGATGCGGCCCTCGAGGAATCCGGCGTCGAGGACGTGACTGCCGGGCATCGCGACGGCGATCGCATGGTGCCCATGGAACGATGTGACTACCTCCGGCCCACCGTGGTGCGTTGTGACGCTCCCGAAGCCGCTGTCGCTGGGAAGGAGTACATGTTCCCGTTTGTCAGCGTCGTGCAATGCCCGCAGGACAAGATGATCGGCTCGATCGGTCCGACGCTGGTGGCCACCGGCATCACCGAGGATGAAGCATTCCGGCAGCAGCTACTCGACGCCACGAACATCGATCGCCTCAACCTCGGCCCCGTGCCGACCATCCAGCTCAACTGGTTGCAGCCGCATGAGGGCAATATCGTCGACTACCTCTTTCGCGCCCGCGCCTTCCAAATCGGAGGTTGACGATGCGATCGCTCGGGCTGACGCTCAGCGCCCTGGTCGTGTTCGGTCTCAGCGGCACGGCGACTGCCGACAGCATTCACATGAAAACCGGCACCGTAATCCGCACGGCGAAGGCCACCATCGAAGGTGATGTCGTCGTCTTCGAGCAATACGGGAGCCGCGTCGCCATTCCTCTTTCTCTCGTCGAGCGCATCGTGCCCGATGACCACAGCGGTCCGGTGGCCATCACGAGGGACACCCCGACACGAAGCTCCGGCACCGAGCGGTCAGCTGCCTCAGGAACCAGCTCGGCTGCCACACGGGCCACCTCCTCGGCTGCTTCCGCGACGAGCCAACCCGTTCAGCCCGAGGGAACAAAGGACTACTGGCAGGACCGCGTGCGGGCTCTCTACCGGCAGGGAGAGCAGCTCGCGGCGAGGCTGAAGGAAATGCGCCGCGTCGAGCGAGCCTTCCTCTTCTCGCACCGGTCGACAGCGGACACACGCCGGCAGATCGAGGACGTGGAGGCGAGTATCGAAGCCAACGAGCAGGCCAAGAGAGATCTTCGGCGCGAGGCTCGCCGCAAGGGTGTGCCCCCAGGGTGGCTGCGCGTGCGCGGTGTCACCTACTAGCAGTCTCCGCCACGGGCAAAGTGGCCGCTGCCTCTCGCGCCCTTTTCAGGAGGTCGATCACCTCGACTCCTGGAACCCCGAGATTGTGGCCGCTGAAGTACTCGACCACAGCGGAATTGACGGCCACAACTTTGCCGTC
>JAUWTE010000007.1 GCA_030609765.1 Acidobacteriota bacterium | reverse complement strand
GGAGGTGCAGGGTAGGGTCTTCGCCGCTCTCGGCATCGACGCCGAGGAGGCGCGCGAGAAATTCGGATTCCTTCTCGATGCGCTTGCCTACGGGGCGCCACCGCACGGGGGCATTGCCCTTGGCTTCGATCGCATTGTCATGACGCTGGCCGGACTCGACAGCATTCGTCACACGATCGCGTTCCCAAAGACCACGCGGGCCGCCGACTTGATGATGGACGCCCCGGCGGGTATCGATGCAGACCAACTCTTGGCCCTGCACCTGTCGATCATCGCTCCCGAGCCCACGGAAGACTAATCTGCTTAGCGTCGTTGCCGACCGGCAACTGAGCGTGGCGACTGTCCGCCAAGGTGATGTCCCGGGGTGTTGCTCATTGACACGTCCGACGATCGGCGGCTAGCATTTCGGCGATGGGTAAACGACCCTGAGGTACGCGTACCGCGCTCGCCCTGCAGTTACGCGGGTGGCGCGGTTGTTTGCATCTCGGGCTGGACACAGCGTCGTCCTGGCGCACGTGCCGCCACGGGAGGATCGCGCGACAACCGAAATGCGAAAGATCGCACTCGCCGACGGTGAACTGCAGCCTCTTTTCGGCGTGCACGACGAAAACTTGCAGCTTCTCGAGAAAGTCCTCGATATCAAGGTCTCCGCACGTGATCGCGAGGTGTTTCTCGAGGGCAAAGAGGAGGGCGTGGAGGTCGCAGCGAAGGTGCTGACCGAGCTGGGGCGCCTGATCTCGCATGGATACTCGCTGGAAGAAAACGACTTCCGCACCGCGGTTCGAATGGCCCAGGACTCGCCGGCCATCTCTCTCGAACGCTTCTTCACGGATCACGGTATCCAGACGGCCCGCGACCGCCTCGTGCGCGCGCAGGGGACCAACCAGCGCCTCTACATCGAGGCCATCCGCACACATGACATCGTATTCGCGATAGGTCCTGCCGGTACGGGCAAGACCTACCTCGCCATGGCGATGGCGATCGAAACCCTGAACCGTCGGGCTGCCCGGCGGATCATTCTGGCCCGGCCCGCGCTCGAAGCGGGTGAGAAGCTCGGCTTCCTGCCGGGGGACATGTTCGAGAAGGTGAACCCCTATCTGCGACCTCTCTATGACGCGCTCTACGAATTGGTGGGCGTCGATCGCGCCAACCGACTGATCGAGCGAGGCCACATCGAGATTGCCCCGATCGCTTTCATGCGAGGGCGCACCCTCTCTGATTCAATTGTGATTCTCGATGAGGCGCAGAACACCACGGCTGAGCAGATGAAGATGTTTCTGACTCGTATCGGTATGAACTCGAGAGCGGTGATTACCGGCGATGTCACTCAAATCGACCTGCCTAACGGGCGTACCTCAGGGCTGGTTGAGGCGAGTCGTCTTCTCCGGGAGATTCGTGGCATCTCCTTCGTGAAGTTCGACCGTCGGGACGTAGTTCGGCACCCGCTCGTCCAGGAGATCATCTCCGCCTACGAGCGTGAGGAGCAGACGAGGAGATCGGCCAAGGAGGCAGCCAAGAGACTTGGGCCGGCCGAGAATGGGCCGGATCGGGCGAGCTCCAGCGCTGGGGGCGGCGATGATGAATAGACGACGCTCACAACGACGTCTGGGAAGACGACTGACTGCCTGGTGGAGGGATCTGCTGGGCTACGACCTGCTCTGGACGGTTCTTGCCATTGCGGCCGTCATGTCGATCGTCGCGCCGCAGGCGGGTTTGCGGCTTCGCACCTACGCCCCGGGCGACATCGCGATGTCGGACGTCACGGCGCCTATGGACTTCCAGGTCAGCGACCCGGTGTACACGGAGCAGCGACAGATGGAGGCAGCCAATCGAGTCCCTGACCTCTACGACTTCGATCCCAATGCCTGGCAACCGGCCATTACCGCGCTCAACCCCCTGTTCTCCCGTGGACGTTTCCGCCATGCGCAGATCGAATCGGAGTGGGCCGAGTTGTCGGTGGAACAGCGGGAAGGACTGAGAGAGGAGGGCCAGAGTTTTCTCGCCGCACCGCTGCCGGCGGATCTCCTTCCGGTTCTTTGGGATGTGGGATTCACGGTGGCGACGGAGCTGCAGTTGGCCGGACGTATCCAGAAGGTCCTCACCGACAATCTGGTTGGCACGCTGGTACCGAGTCAGGCGAGCGGTGCTGCCGGCATACGGGTTCGGGATATCAGCAATCAGCGGGAGCGCACGGTGGCTGACGTCGCGAGCGTCATCGATCTCGACGTGGCTCGTGACATGTTGCGGGAGAGCATCGCCGAGAGGTTCGAGATGCCTGCCGCGACTGAACAGGTATTCGGGGAGCTCGGGGCTTCGTTGCTTGGGCCCAATTTGAACTACAACAGCAACCAGACTCGTGCTCGTAGGGAGCAGGTAGTGGAGCTCGTTGAGCCAGCGTTCTATGAGGTGAAGCGAGGCAGGACGATACTCAGGACTGGGGACGAGGTCACGGAACAGCACCTCCGCGAGCTTCAGGCGATGGAGGAACAGCTCGGCGGTGGACGACCCGGCCTCGACCTTGCTGGAGTCACAGCGCTTGTTGCGTTGGCGGTGATCTCTCTATGGCGCTTCGTGGTGCACTACCGCCGGCGCTTTCGCTACCAGCGTGTCAAGCGTCTCTACCTCCTCACGCTGGTGGTGCTCGTGGGCATGGTCGCCGTCATCCGTTTCTCGATCTTCATCGCGGAGGCAGTGGCGAGCTCGGCAGCGCGGGCACCCCTCAATTCCCTGGAAAGCTATCTGTACGCGATTCCCTATGCGGCTGGTGCCGTCTTGTTGCTGCTGCTGGTCGACACGCAGGTGGCCTGGGCCTTCGCCGGTGCATTCGCTGTCATCATTGGTGCTGTCACACAGGATCTGGGACTGACCTTGTACGCGTTGCTGGGATCCTTCGCGGGTATCTATGGCATGAGCCAGTACAAGCAACGCACCGCCCTGGCACAGACCGGCCTCCTGGTTGGCGTTGCCAACGCCGTGGCTGTTCTGGGGCTGGGGTTGCTCGAGCAGCCGCCGGCCGCATGGGAGATCATTGCCTTCTCAGCGATGTGCGCGTTTGCCGGCGGAGTGCTTGTTTCCATGCTCGCCACATTTGCCCTGCCACCTCTCGAACATCTCTTTGGAAGCCTCACGGACATCAAGCTCCTCGAGCTCACCAACATGAACCTGCCACTGCTCAAGGAGCTTGCGGTGCAGGCCCCCGGGACCTACCACCACTCCGTTGTCGTCGGGACCTTGGCCGAGAAGGCAGCGGAGGCGATCGAGGTGAATTCTCTGTTCACCAGGGTGGCGGCCTACTATCACGACATCGGCAAAATGCAGCAACCGCACTATTTCGTGGAGAATCAGAAGGAAGGGCAGAACCCACACGACAATCTGTCGCCATCCATGAGCGTCCTCGTTCTCACCAACCACGTGAAAGAGGGTGTCGCCTACGGTGAGGAATACGGCTTGCCGCAGCCTCTGATCGATGTCATACCCCAACATCACGGCACGCGGCAGATTGCTTACTTCCTCGACAAGGCAAAGCAGCTCGCTGGCGATGGGGAAGAGATCAATCCCGAGGATTATCGCTACCCCGGCCCCAAGCCGCAGACCAAGGAGGCCGCGATCCTCATGCTGGCCGACAGCGTCGAGGCGGTTTCACGAACACTGACCGACCCGAGCCCCGGGCGCATGCGGTCGATCATTCACCGGACCATTCACGAGGTCCTCGACGACGGGCAGTTCGACGAGTGCGCCATCACGATGGCGGATTTGGCCAAGATCGAGGAGGCGTTTCTGGGAGTCTTGGTGGGCATGAGGCACCAGCGCATCGAGTACCCGGCAGCCGACGGAGAGGCTGAAGAAGGGAACGGGGAGGGTAGTTCAGCGTCGAACGAAGATTCGAGGAATGCCTCAGACGATATGCCAGAAGGGGTAGGAGCGAGTCTTCCTGATGAGGATCGCGAAGAGGAACTTCCAGATCAGACCCACCATTAGCGCCGGCGGCCTGAAAGCCATTGCCGACATCGCTGTTGGCCATACAGGGGGCACTGCGGACTCGGCCTCCTTCGTCTTCGTAGACGATGCGCGGATGATCGAGCATCATTCTCTTTACAAGGGAATCGAGCGGCCGACCGATGTTCTCGCCTTTCCGGCCGGCGATCCGGATCCGAGCGGCGAGCTCGATCTGGGTGACGTGGTTATCTGCACAGACCAGGCAGCCCGCCAAGCCGCGGGGCAGGGGATCGGCTACATCGAGGAGCTGCATGTGCTGGCTTTGCATGGCTTCCTCCACCTTTTGGGTTACGATCACGAGCGCGACAGCGGAGAGATGCGGGCGTTGGAGCTGGAGCTTCGTCCGAGAATTCTGGGAATGCGGCATGGTGGTTGTTAGGGAGACGGCTGGAATGCAGGAGACCAGGGGGATGATTTCTAGGGGGGCAGAGTGACTGCAGGGCAGGCGCTCGGGCTCGCGGTTTCCGCCCTCGCTCTACTTCTGACCGCTGCCCTGGAAGTGGCGTTCCGGTCCACCTCGCGCATCGACTTGCTGCGCTGGGCCCAGGCGAAGATCGTCGGCGAAGAAGAAGACAAGCCGCTGACGGGGGCACTAGAAGTCACCTACACGTCGGTCAGACTGGCGCGGCAGCTCTCACTTCTTGTCTTGTGTGTCGTCGCCACCCTGCTTGGCATGCAGTGGTTCGCCGGTTGGGGATTCATTGCGGTGCTGGGCTGGGTTCTGGCTCTCTATCTGCTGGTCGACAAGGTGCTGCCGTTCATTCTCGTGGGAACGTTCGGTGCCCGGCGCGTGATAGCGGTCGGGCAACCTCTAATTGTGATTTTGCGGCTGCTTCTGGGGGGATTGTCCAAGGGACTCTACCGTCTGTACCAAGGAAACCGAGTTCGCGCCGACTCCGAGCCGGAGGCGCCGACTGAGGGCGATCTCGACGCGTTCTTGGACATGGCCGAGGAGGAGGGCCTGGTTTCAGAGTAGGACGAGGCCCTGCTGCGTGGTGTGGCTGATTTCGGCGAGGCGGTCGTTCGTGAGGTGATGACACCGCGGGTCGATATGATCTCCATCGAGGCCGGCACCACCGTCGAGGATCTGGCCAGCCTGGTGAACGAGCACAAGTTCTCGCGCGTGCCCGTGGTGGGCGAAACCGTCGATCAGGTCGTCGGCATCGTCAACATCAAGGACCTGGTTGAAGCGCTGGTTGAGGGCGCTTCCCAGAAGCGGGTCACGGAGATTGCCCGTCCGGCGATCTTTGTTCCCGAGACCAAGCGCGTGCGAGACATGCTGAGCGAGTTTCAACGGTGTCGGGAGCATCTGGCCATCGTCGTTGATGAATACGGTGGTACCGCCGGCCTGGTTTCCATCGAGGACCTGCTCGAGGAGATTGTCGGGGAGATCCAGGACGAGCATGAGGACGAAGATCTAGCTGTCGTCGAGCAGCCTGACGGCTCGATAATCGCCGATGGTAAGGCCGAGGTGGAAGAGATTGAGCGGGCCTTGCAGATAGATCTCGGGGATACTGAGTTCGAGACTGTCGGAGGTATGGCCTTCGCGCACCTCGGCTATGTGCCGCGCACAGGGGAGGAATTCGAGTACGACGGTCTACACGTCACGGTGCTCGAGGCGGACGATCGCAGGGTGCAACGAGTGCGGATCGCCAGACGATGACAGTGCCCGGCTACAGAAGTGGAATGGTGGCCCTGTTGGGTCGTCCCAACGCGGGCAAGTCGACACTTCTGAACCGCATGGTCGGCGCCAAGGTAGCCATCGTCTCTGACAAGCCCCAGACAACACGCCACAGGATCCTGGGCGTGCTCAGTCGTCCTGAGGGGCAAATCATCTTCGTCGACACGCCCGGGGTGCATCGACCGCACTACCGGATGAACAAGAGGATGATGAACACGACGCGTCACGTGCTGACGGACGTCGACCTGGTGGCCCTGTTGATCGATACGACGGAGTCGCTCGGTGCCGGCACCACATATACGCTCGGTCTTCTGAGCGAGGTCGGAACCCCTGTCTTCTTGCTCCTGAACAAGATCGACAAGCTGAAGAAGGAGAAGCTACTGCCACTCATCGACACCCTGAGTCGAGAGTACGACTTTGCCGAGATCATTCCAGTCTCGGCTCTGCGCGGCGACAACTGCGAGCTGTTCTTCGATTCTTGCCTGAAGCGCTTGCCGGAGTCAGAGCCTCTTTATCCGGAGGATACGCTCACGGATCGCACCCTAAGGTTTTTGGTCGCGGAGTTGGTAAGAGAACAGCTCTTGCATCGCACCCGAGATGAGCTTCCGTACACGACCGCGGTTACGATCGAAGCGTGGGAAGAGGGCGAGGGAAGGCGCTCAACTACGCGGATATCGGCTACTATTCTGGTAGATCGCGACTCCCAGAAGGGAATGGTCATCGGCAAGGGCGGCCGCATGCTTCGGGCCGTCGGCACTGCCTCACGCAAGGAAATCGAGAAGCTCATCGATCAGCACGTCTTTCTGGACCTTCGCGTCAAGGTGAGGGCTGGGTGGCGTGAGAGTGAGCCGATCCTCGACAAGCTGGAGATCGAGACGTGATGTCTCAGCCACCCGTCAGGACACTGGTTGATCCTCTGCGTAAGTTGCTGCGCAGGGGGGCGCGTGCGCACGCCAGCAACATGCTGAGCAAGCTGCATCCGGCAGACGTTGCCCGGCTCATGCACCACCTGAATGAAGAGCAGCGCTCCGAGGTCTTCTCGATGATGCTGCAGGAAGATGCCAGCCGCGCGGCCGACATGATCTCCGAGCTCGGCACCGACCAGGCCGTCGAGCTTTTCGAAACTATCTCGGATCTGCAAATCGCAGCCGTCATGGCGGAGTTGTCCTCCGACGATGCTGCCAACCTGATCCCGGCGATGCCGGAGGAGCTCTCTGAGCGCATCCTCGGCCTCATGGAAGAGAGTGAATCGGCTTCCATCGAGGGTCTTCTGACCTACGAGGAGGAGACTGCCGGGCGCATCATGAACCCCGACGTGTTCGCGCTCGAGGAGCACGTGCCCGTCAGCGAGGCCATCGCCGCCCTGCGCACGTCGAGATCCGAAGATCTCGAAATGGTCTTCTACCTGTATGTCGTGGACGACCGCGGCCACCTCGTGGGTGTTTGCTCGCTGCGCGACCTGCTGCTGGCGGATCCTTCCTGCGAGCTCACCGAGGTCATGAACAACCACACGACCTCGGTGAACACAGGCACTGACCAGGAGGAGGTGGCCCGCCTGGTGGCCCGCTACGACTTTCTTGCACTACCTGTTGTCGACAACGAAAACAAGCTCGTTGGAATCATCACGGTCGACGACATCATCGACATCATCCGCGAGGAGGAAACCGAAGATATCCTCCTCATGGCGGGTCTGGGTGAGGGAGACGAAGAGGAGGTTCTGCGGGCGCCCATATGGAAGAATGCGCTCCTTCGACTGCCCTGGCTGTTTGCTGCTTGGATCGGCGGCATCATCGCCATTCAAGTCATCAGTCACTATGAAGGGTTGCTGACACAGGTTGCCGCGGTGGCCGCCTTCATCCCTATTGTGATCGGCATGGGCGGCAACGTGGGCACGCAATCGGCAACCATCGTCGTGCGGGGCTTGGCGACCGGCAGTATCACTCCCGGTCAGGCCTGGCGCGTGGCTGTGCGCGAGGTACGGGTCGGTGTTTTGCTGGGGATCGTCTTCGGGATCCTCCTGGCGATCGCGACGCCGTTCCTCATTGATACCGATGCCCCCCTTGGCCTCATCGTAGGCCTTTCGATTATCACTACCATGACCCTGGCTGCTACCGTCGGCACCAGCATGCCGATCCTGCTGCGACGCTTCGGTGTCGATCCAGCGATTGCTACTGGCCCGATGGTGACGACCTCGATGGACGTCCTCGGCGTGCTAGCCTATTTCTTCATCGCCAGCTCGCTCCTCGCGGTTCTTAGCTAGCTAGCGGTACAGCCAAACTCGTCACACTTCCACCACGGACTGCTAGCAACAAAGACCCTCCGCCCGCGGTCAGCCCCGCGATGAGCCTTTCCCTGGAGATCCGACGTGCCGGTACGGCAGACCTCAGCCTACGCACTGCGCACCTATGCGCTGAGTGAAGCAGACCAGATTGTCTTGTTTTATACTCTTGACTTCGGCAGGCTGCGGTCGGTCGCGAAGGGCTCTCGGCGTATCAAGAGTCGATTCGGCAGCGCCTTTCAAACCCTGACCCGTAGCTCACTCTCCTTTTTCGAGCGTGAGGGGCAGGAACTGACTCGCGTGTCTGCCTGTGAAGTGGAACAATCATATTACGACGTGTTGTTGACGCCGGAAGCCGCCGCAACCGCGGCGTACTTTGCCGAGCTGGTACAAGAATTCACGGCAGAGCGAGATTCAAATCCCGCGATCTTCCGACTCATCGGTGCTGTGATGGAGGGCGTATCTGAGGGCGTGTCGTTGGAGGTTGGGGCGCGCTACTTCGAGGTTTGGATGCTGCGGCTATCGGGCGTGTTGCCCCGCTTGAGCGAGTGCGGAGGTTGTGGACGTCAACTCAGCGCCGAACGCTGGGTAGTACCGGAGCCACTCGAGTTTATCTGTAGGCAGTGCCGCGGCGGACATAGCGGCAGTCGCTGGCTGTCACCAGGGGGCACCGCCTTGCTGAGCGAGATTCTCAGGAAACCACCCATGGAAGTGATGCATGGGACAGGACAGAACCGCCAGGCCGTTCAACGTCTGGCTGCGGTCAATCGATTACTCATTCGCGGGCAGCTCGACAAGGAGCTGCGTACGGTGCGGTACCTGGATCGCTTACGGCATGCTGGCCGGAGGCGCTCCCTGAGAGGGCCGCACCGAGTAGAAATTCCCCATGGAACCTCAGGAGAAACACAATGAAGTACGTCTATTTCTTTGGAAATGGCAAGGCGGATGGCGGCAAGGACGATCGCGATCTGCTCGGTGGTAAGGGCGCAGACCTGCAGGAGATGTCGCGTCTGGGCGTGAACGTACCTCCCGGATTCACGATCACGACCGAAGCCTGCCGCCTCTTCATGGAAGAGGGGAGCTTGCCGGAAGTGGTTCGCCAGGAGCTCCACGAGAATCTCGATCGTCTCGAGGAGACTCGTGGCAAGAAGTTCGGCGATGCCACCGACCCGCTGCTGGTATCGGTGCGATCGGGTGCCGTTTTCAGCATGCCGGGCATGATGGACACGGTTCTCAACCTGGGGTGTAACCGCGCCGCGGTCGAGGCTCTCGCCACGCTTACTGGCGACCGTCGCTTCGCCCTCGACTCATATCGGCGGCTCATCCAGATGTTCACCAACGTGGTGAAGAAGGTCCGCCTCGACGCTTTCGAAGACATCCTCGATGAGGCCGTCGAGAAGGCCGGCGTGCCATCCGATGCGGAGCTACCCGCAGAGTATCTCGAGGAGGTAGTCGATCAGTTCTTGGCTCGTTACGAGGAGGCTGTCGGCAGCCCGTTCCCGGAGGACCCTAGAGAGCAGATCGAGGGCGCGGTCCACGCGGTATTCGACTCGTGGAACACGCCGCGTGCCCGTAAGTACCGTCAGCTCCACGACATTCCCGATCACCTCGGCACAGCCTGCAACGTGCAGTCGATGGTATTCGGTAACCTCAATGAAATGTCGGGTGCGGGCGTTGTCTTCACGCGCGATCCGGCAACCGGCGAGAAGCGTCTCTTCGGCGAGTGGCTGCAGCAGGCGCAGGGCGAAGACGTGGTCGCGGGCGTGCGCACGCCGCTGCCGATGTCGGCGCCGACGGACGGCTCAACCAATCAACTCTCCCTAGAGACCTTTATTCCCACCGCGTATCAGGGCATCGAAGAGATCGGGCGGCGTCTCGAGAAGCACTACTCCGACATGCTCGACATGGAGTTCACCGTCGAGGATGGCGAGCTGTTCATCCTGCAGTCACGACGCGGCAAGCGGACGGGTACAGCGGCAGTGCAGATCGCTGTCGATCTGGAAGAAGAGGGTCTGCTTGATCAAAACACCGCTGTTCAGCGAGTTGAGCCGGCCGCGCTCGATCAGCTCCTGCACCCGCGCGTCGAGTCGGATGCTGGCCAAGACGTGATGGCCACGGGCCTGCCGGCCTCGCCCGGCGCGGCCTGCGGCATCGTGTCGTTCTCTGCCGACGAGGTCGAGGAGCTCACCGAAGACGGTAAAAAGGTCATTCTCGTACGCCCGATGACAGTGGCCGACGATGTTGGTGGCATGGCGGCGGCCGTTGGTTTGCTCACCGCACGTGGCGGCATGACGTCACACGCGGCGGTAGTGGCGAGAGGAATGGGCACTCCCTGCGTGACCGGTGCCGGCGCACTGCAAATCGACGAAGAAGCGGGCACGGTAAGTGCCGGCGGCTTCACCGTGAAAGTCGGTGAGAACATCACCATCGACGGCACCAGCGGCAAGGTCTACCCCACCTCGATTCCCCTGGTCGAGCCGCAGATCACCGGGGCAGCCACGATGCTCATGGGCTGGGCCGATGATGCGCGCCGCATGCTCGTTCGCACCAACGCGGATACGGGTGAGGACGCCCGACGGGCGCGTGAGTTCGGGGCTCAGGGCATTGGTCTGTGCCGTACCGAGCACATGTTCTTTGCCGCCGAGCGCTTGCCTCACGTGCGGGCCATGATCCTGGCCGAGGATGAGGAGACGCGTGGCGCTGCGTTGGCCGAGCTTGAGCCGATGCAGAGGGCCGATTTCAGGGAGCTTTTCGAGGCCATGGACGGACTGCCTGTAACCATCCGTCTCCTTGATCCGCCGCTGCATGAGTTCCTGCCGCACCACGTCGAGGAGTACGCTGACCTGGCTGAGCAGCTCGGTGAGTCGGCCGAGGTCCTGCATGCTCGTGGCCAGATGCTGTCGGGCGAGAACCCGATGATGGGACACCGCGGCGTGCGTGTCGGTATCACCGCTCCTTCGGTGTACATGATGCAGGTCGAGGCGATCCTCAGGGCCGCGGCCGAGGCCAAAGCCAACGGTGCCGTTGTGGTGCCGGAGATCATGATTCCTCTGGTCGCCACTGCCACCGAGTTGCGCTGGATCAAGCGGAACGTGTACGAACCCAGCGTTGCCCGAGTCGCTGAGACCGGCGAGCTGGTGGACCATATGTTCGGTGTCATGATCGAAACGCCGCGTGCCTGTCTGGATGCCGCGGCGATCGCTGAGGATGCCGAGTTCTTCTCCTTCGGGACCAACGACCTGACGCAGTTCGCCTACGCGTTCTCGCGCGACGACAGCGCTCAGTTCTTCCCCTCCTACCTGAGCACCAACATCATGGAGTGCGATCCGTTCGAGCACGTCGACCAGTTCGGCGTCGGCGAGCTGGCCAAGATGGCCATCGAGCGCGGACGCTCGACACGGCCGGACCTGAAGGTCGGTGTTTGCGGCGAGCATGGTGGCGATCCGCAGTCGGTGGTCTTCTGGGACTCGATCGGGCTCGACTATGTGTCGTGCTCACCATTCCGCGTGCCCGGGGCAAGGCTGGCAGCAGCCCAGGCAGCGATTAGCGGAAAAGCCTCGCATGGTGGGACCCGCTAGCTGATCGCTGCGGGCCTCCTGATGGGGCCGTACAATTCGAGGGCCGGAGCCGCGGAGAAGCGGGTCCGGCCCTTCTCTTTGGAGGCCATGAACATCACGCGGTGGGCTCGAGACGAACAATACTGTCGCTGGACGACCGTCCGTGCTGCCGCTATCTTCGTTCCGGGCATGTCAACCGAATGCTTGCTCTCTACGGCCAGGATGCACGCCCCGTCCCACTCGACGTCTTTGGTCTGAATCACTGATGAGTCGAATCAGAATCCTCGATCCTGCAGTCATCGACCGCATCGCCGCCGGCGAGGTGGTTGAGCGGCCCGCATCGGTCATCAAGGAGCTCGTCGAAAACGCCCTCGACGCCCAGTCCAATCGTCTCGATATTCGAGTGGAGGGAGGAGGCATTGGGCTCATCGAGGTTGCTGACAATGGCCACGGAATGGATGCCGCCGACGCTGCGCTGGCCTTTTCACAACACGCCACCAGCAAGGTTTCGGTTGTCGAGGACCTCGATGCCATCGACACGCTGGGCTTCCGCGGCGAGGCGCTGGCCAGCATTGCCTCTGTCTCGCGAGTCGATCTGAGCACCGGAACAGGGGAGGGTGCCGGTGTGCGGGTGCAGGTCGAGGGTGGCGAGATCCTGTCGGCCGATTCGATTGCCTGGCCCCGAGGCACGACGCTGCGAGTTGCCGATTTGTTCTACAACACGCCGGCGCGATTGAAGCACCTGCGCACCCAGGCCACGGAATTCGGCCACATCGCGCGGGCGGTTCAAGACTATGCGCTGGCCATGATGGAGGTGCATTTCACTCTTCGGCACGGCAAGCGCAGCGTGCTGTCGGCCCCAGCAGTCGCAACATTGCACGAGCGCGTCCACCAGGTTCTCGGCGCTGACGTCGCCTCGGCCTGGTTGCCCGTCGAGTATGCGTCCGGCGGAATACGCGTTTCGGGAGGAATCACGATCCCGGATCATGCGCGTCCCAACCGGCAGGCCATACGCTGGTACGTGAATAACCGGCCGATCGCCGACTACCGGCTGACTCACGCGCTGATGGGGGCATACGACAACCTCCTGGATGCGGGGAAGTTCCCAGTGGCGGTCCTGTTTCTGGAAATCTCGCCCGCAGAAGTCGACGTCAACGTTCATCCGCGCAAGGCAGAGGTCCGCTTCACGCACGCCGGCAGGATCTACGGTGCCGTGCGTTCAGCCGTACATACGACTCTGGCGAGTCACCTGCCGCCAACTCGCATCCAAGCACGCGCGGAGCTGGCTGGGGCTGAGCCGGGAAGCAGGTCCTCCTGGGTGGGGCGGGGAGGTTCCGGTAGCGATGTGGATCCCTATGGGCACGGCGAGTCGCGCCATGCAGCACTGCCGATCCGTGACTGGATCGTTTCTGAAGGGAGAGGCGGGGCAAGTCTCGAGGGGCAAGCTCGGTCGCATCCCGGCAGTACTGCAGCGGGAGAGGTCATGGTCGATGTCGGGCGGCCGACCATCAGCGGCACGTTCGGGATCATCCAGCCTTTGGCTCAGTATGCCAACACGTACATTCTCGCTGCCGACGATCAAGGATTGTTGATTATCGACCAGCACGTCGCACACGAGCGCATTCTCTACGAGCAGGTGCTGGGGCAGATGTCACAGCGAGGAGTGGAGGCGCAGCACTTGCTCGTTCCCGAGACACTCGATCTCGATGCCGCGGAGGTGGAGTTGCTCCACGAGCACGGCGAGCTTCTAGGGGCTCTGGGGTTCGAGGTCGATGACTTCGGTGGCGGAAGTTGGGCCATCCGTACAGCTCCTGCCATGCTCGAAGGACGGCGGCTGGTCGATACTCTGCGTAGCTTGCTGGCCTCTTTGAGCTTCGGTGGAGGAGCTGAGGCCCTGGAGGAGGCGCGGCGCGCGGCCGCTGCGACGATTGCCTGCCACGCTGCCGTACGTGCCAATCATCCGCTGACGCGCGAGGAGATGGTACGGCTAGTAGCCGACCTCAGCCTGTGCGACGCGCCAACCCGCTGTCCGCATGGCCGACCGGTGTTGCTGCGGGTCGATCACGACGAGATCGAAAAACGTCTGGGCCGGCGCTGAGCCAGGCCGGCGCTGATCAGGTCAGGCGATCTTCCGGTCAGGAGGGTACTGGGCGCGAGCCTGGCTTGATGACTTCCTCTCCGGCGGCACATAAAGGACACGCGGAAGGCTCGAACGTCGGTATGTCCAGTTGCACCAGAGACAGGAGCGGCAAGTCTTCGAGATGCGGCTTGCCACTCCGATTCGCGATACAGGCGACGCCGAGGGGGATCCCTCCCGCCTGCCTGACGGCCGTTGCGGTCTCCTGCGTGCTGCGTCCGGTGGTGATGACGTCCTCGACGAGCAGAACACCCTCACCGGGCTCGATGTAGAAGCCTCGCCGCAGGGTCATGTCTCCTTCAACCCTCTCGGTGAAGCACGCCCGAACACCGAGGCCGCGACCCACCTCGTGGCCAATAATGAGGCCGCCCAGCGCCGGCGACACTACCAGGTCGGGTGGAGGGTGTCCTTCCATGCTCCACTTTGCCGCCAGCGCTCCGCCGAGCTGCTCGGCGATGGCCGGGTGCTGAAGGGCTACGGCGCATTGCAGGTAACGCTGCGAGTGCAAGCCCGACGACAATCGAAAGTGGCCGTAGAGTAATGCACCAGCCTCGCCCATGAGTGCGAGAGCCTGTTGTTCGGTCATGCCTCGCTCCGCCAGACGACCATTCCCGCCACGATGGTCATGGCCGGCCAGCCACGCAGCAGCACACCGTCGAAGGGGCTGTTGCGACTCTTGCTGCGCGACGTAGAGATGTCGACCGCAGCCTGGCGATCGAGGTCGAGAATCGTGACATTGGCCGGAGCGCCGGCCTCGAGAGTCCCGCCCGCGATTCCCATGATCCGGCAGGGGTTGGTCGAGAACAGTTCGACCAGGCGAGAAACGTCGATCACGCCGGTGTGGACCAGGTGCTCGCAAGCCAGGGGCACGGCTGTTTCCAATCCGATCAGGCCGGGCAACGCGATGTCGTACTCGACGTTCTTCTCGTCCGCGTGGTGCGGCGCGTGGTCCGAAGCGATGACGTCGACCGTGCCGTCGCCCAGTGCGGCCAGAACTGCCTCGCGGTCCTCGGGCCCGCGCAGCGGCGGGTTGACCTTGGTGTTCGTGTCGAAGCTGCTGACAGCCTCGTCGATGAGGGTGAAGTGATGTGGCGTTACCTCGCAAGTCACCGCCACCCCCCGCTGCTTCGCCTCTCGCAGGTGGCGCATGGATCCCGCCGTCGACATATGGGCGCAATGCAGACGACCGCCAGTCAGCTCAGCGAGAATCACGTCTCGCGCAACTATGATCTCCTCGGCCGCGCTGGGATGGCCTTTCAATCCCAGCCGTGTGGAGGCGGTCCCCTCGTGCATGGAGGAACGCGCAGTCAGGCTCATGTCCTCGCAGTGATCGATGACGGGGATGCCGAACATCTTCGTGTACTCGAGCGCACGACGCATCAGGAAGGAAGTTGCGACTGGATGGCCATCGTCGGAAACGGCAACGCAACCGGCGTCCACCAGGTCGCCGATCTCGGCCATCTCTTCGCCCTTCGACCCCGCGCTGACTGCGCCAATGGGGTAGACAGGCACAGATCCCTCGGTGGCGGCGCGATCGAGGATCATCTCGGTAACGGCCCGGTTGTCGTTCACCGGGTCCGTATTGGGCATGCAGGCGACTCCGGCAAAGCCTCCGGCCGCAGCTGCTGCAGTGCCTGACGCGACTGTCTCCTTGTACTCGTAACCTGGTTCACGCAGGTGAACGTGCATGTCGACGAAGCCAGGCGCAACCACCTTTCCCGTGAGCTCGATGACCTCGGTATCGGAATCCTGTGGCAAGTCCTTCCCCACAGCCTCGACGCGATCGTCTTCAATGAGTAGATCCCAGACCTGGTCCAGCTTCTGGCTCGGATCTACGATTCGCCCGCCCCTAAGCAGCAGTCTCGACATCCTTCGAACTCCCGGCAAGTAGGTAAAGTACGGCCATCCGAACCGCCAATCCATTGGTCACCTGGTCGAGAATGACCGAGGTCGGACCGTCGGCAACGTCAGAGGCGATCTCGACGCCGCGGTTCATGGGACCTGGATGCATGACAATGGAATCTTTGGCCGTCAGGGAAAGGCGTTCCTTGGTGAGGCCGAAGAGGTTGAAGTACTCGCGTTGGCTGGGGAAAGACAGCCTGCCGCCACGCTCGAGCTGGATGCGCAGGGCCATGACCACGTCCGCCCCCTCGATTGCAGGTTCCAACTGGCTGTGCGCCTCCACCCCCAGAGATTCGACGTTGAGTGGCAGAAAGGTCGGAGGCGCAGCTACGACGACTTCGGCACCCAGCTTCGTCAAGCACTGAATATTAGATCGCGCCACCCGGCTGTGCGCGATGTCACCGACGATGGCGACTCGCAAACCCTCGAACTTGCCCTTGTGATCACGGATCGTGAGGGCGTCCAGGAGTGCCTGGGTCGGATGCTCATGAGCCCCATCGCCTGCGTTGATTACCCGCGCCTTGCATATGCGCGCGAGCAGATGGGCAGCGCCGGGATAGCTGTGGCGCATCACGATGAGATCCGGGAACATGGCCTCGAGATTGAGGGCAGTGTCGACGAGGGTCTCGCCCTTGACCAGGCTCGAGGTACTCGCCGAGATGCTCTGGGCATCCGCGGAGAGACGCTTGGCGGCAATCTCGAACGAGGTGCGGGTGCGGGTGGACGGCTCGAAAAAGATGTTGATCACCGTCTTGCCGCGCAACGCCGGTACTTTCTTGATGGGCCGCTGCGAGATTTCCTTGAACTGCTCGGCAGTATCGAGGATCAGGTTGATGTCTTCGACATCCAGGTACTCGATGCCCAGCAAGTCGGTGCACTTCAGTGCAGCGGCACCTGGACCCGGCTCGACTTGGATGTCATTCGAATCATTCTCCATATCCTGGCCCTCCTTCTTGCCAGCGGCCTGAGGGTCATCGCTATCAGGCTGTTGGTCTTCCATCACGGCTCAGCTCTCCTCCTTGACGCCTTCGCTCGCCTCCTGCCCAGTGCCATCAGGCATTTCGCAGAGCACGACGAGATTCTCTCCATCGATCGATTCCAAGCGCACCTCGACGACCTCATCACTCGAGGTTGGGACATTTTTGCCGACGAAGTCGGCGCGTATCGGCAGCTCCCGATGACCACGATCGATCAGTACCGCGAGCTGAATTGCCAGAGGCCTGCCGAAATCGGTCAGCGCGTCCAGAGCAGATCTCACGGTTCGTCCGGTGTACAGGACATCGTCGACGAGCACGGCTGTTTGGTCGTGCAGGTCGAAAGGGAGGTCGGTCTTTTGCACTACCGGGTTGGGCGAGATTTGCGAGAGATCGTCGCGGTAGAGGGTGATATCGACGCTGCCGGTGGGGATCTCCACTCCCTCGAACTCGGCGATCTTCGCGGCGATCGCCCGCGCCAGCGGAACCCCGCGAGTGCGGATACCGATCAGGACGAGGTTCTCCGTGCCGCCGTTGCGCTCGATGATCTCGTGGGAGATGCGTGTGAGAGTGCGATCCATCTGTGCGGCTTCCATGATCGTGGCTTTGACTCGCATCGGCGTTCATTCCCCATAAAAAAAGCCCCGCGCGGCCGTTGCCGGCCGGCAGGGACGATTCGAAATAGCTCGAAATGTCTCTCGTAACACCCTTGTTGGCCTCACTGAACCATTCCTTAAAGGGTAGATCCTGAGCTAGCCTAGCGATGAGAAGGGTCGCTGTCAAATCGCCCCTCCCACCTCTGCGGCCATGTTGCCGCCCCCGGAGGCCGGTGCTATCTTGCCTGCGATGCCGATACACGACCTGTCTCTCGTCCTGCGACAGCTTCGCCACCTCTCTTCCCAGCAGTTCATTCTCGAGCTCGAGGGTGCGGAGATTGCCGCCGAATGCTCTCCTGGGCAGTTCGTCATGACCACCGTGGGTGGAGAGGGCAACCCCCTCCTGCGCCGGCCCATGGCGATCCATCGGGTCCTGCGCGATGAGAATGGGCACGCCACCGGCTTTTCCCTGTTGGTGGAGGTCGTGGGCCGTGGCACGGCAATGCTGCAGCAGCGCCAGCCCGGCGACGTCTTGAATGTGCTCGGCCCGCTCGGAACATCTTTCCGGATGCCGGAGCCCGGTACTCCTGCCGCTGAGCACTTGCTGGTAATGGGCGGAGTGGGATCGGCCCCGTTTCCCCTGCTCGCCGAGGGCCTCTTGCGAGAAGGCCACTCAGTACGAGCATTCATAGGGGCTCGCACGGCCGATCTGTTGCTTTGCCTCGAGGACTACGAGGACCTCGGTGTGGCAGTCGAGATCTCGACCGACGATGGAACGCGAGGCCGTCACGGTCTCGTGACAGAAATCCTCGAGCACTATCTGAAAGAGCGCGAGGAGGGTCCCGCCGTACTCTACGCATGTGGTCCCTTGCCGATGATGCGCGCGGTGGATGCGGTTGCGAAACGTGCGGATCTGCCCCTTCAGGTGAGCTTCGAGGCCCCTATGGCGTGTGGCCTGGGCGCGTGCCTGTCCTGCGTCATCAAGCTCCGTGACGGCGATGGCTGGTCCTATCAGCGTGTTTGCCAGGAGGGTCCCGTGTTCGACAGCCGCGAGGTGGTTTGGGAATGAGCTCAATGTCGAAGTCATCGGTCTCGCTGGCGGTCGACATCGGCTCTGTTCGTCTGCAAAACCCGATCCTGGTGGCGTCGGGGACGTTCGGCTACGGAGCCGAGTTCGCTGACCTGGTGGATCTCGGTCGGCTCGGTGGCATCGTGGTCAAAGGGCTCTCCCTTCACGTCGAGGTTGGAAACAATCCGCCGCGCATCGCCGAGACGACCTCCGGCATGCTCAATTCCATCGGGCTGCAGAACGTCGGTGTAGAGGTGTTCCTGGAGGAGAAGCTGCCACCGCTGCAACAGCAGGGGGTGGCCGTAGTGGCGAACATCTGGGGACGATCAATCGAGGAGTATGTGGGGGTAGCCGAGAGGCTGGATGGTGCCGAAGGGCTTGCCGCCCTGGAGCTCAACATCTCGTGTCCGAACATCAAGCAGGGAGGGATCAACTTCGGTAAGGATCCCGAGCTCACCGAGAAGGTCACGTCGGCCGTGAAGGCCGCATCGAGCCTGCCGTTATGGGTGAAGTTGTCGCCCAACGTCACCGAGATTAGCGAGCTGGCTCTGGCTGCCGAAGCCGGTGGCGCGGACGCCCTCTCGGTGATCAATACGCTGCGCGGGATGACCGTCGACGTGGGTTCGCGTCGTCCCACCTTGGCCTCGACCTTCGGTGGGTTGTCGGGGCCGGCGATCTTCCCCGTCGCCCTGTACATGGTCCACGAGGTGCGCCGAGTCACGTCTTTGCCGATCCTCGGGATCGGCGGCATCGATAGTCTCGACCGGGTGCTACAGTTCCTCATCGTTGGAGCGAATGCCGTGCAGGTGGGCACGGCCAATTTCTATGACCCGACGTTGTCCGCTCGGCTTATCGACGAGCTCGCTGAGTGGTGTGGGGACGCGGGTTTGACGGACGTGACTGAGCTCATTGGTACCCTGCGAGAGACGTAAGGGAGTCGGATGCCATCGTGGGGGTGGTCTCATGGTTGAGGCAGGTCTGGCAAGGGTATGCCTGGAGAGACTCGATTGAGTGATCGACCACAGCTCGTGGTGGCGCTTGACGTCGATGATCGGGAGTCCGCCCGCCGCTTGGCGGCCGAGCTGCAGGGCGGCGCTGACATGCTGAAGGTCGGCCTCGAGCTCTACCTCAGCGCGGGCCGTGGTGTGGTCGAGGACCTGATTGCCGCCGGTTGGCGAGTTTTCCTCGATTTGAAGTTTCATGACATCCCCGCGACTGTCGCTGGAGCGGTGCGGGCTGCTCGGAGCCTGGGAGCCGAGATGATGACGCTACACGCGGCTGGCGGGGCGAAGATGCTCGAAGCCGCAGTCGCGGCGCGTGCGGGAGAGAGCCTGCCGCGACTCGTGGGCGTGACGGTCCTGACCAGTCTCGAACGGGCTGATCTTCAACGTATGGGGCAGGCAGGGGAGCCGCAGGAGATTGTCGGAAGGATGGCGAGAGTGGTGAAGGAGAGTGGCTGCGAGGGGGTGGTAGCATCAGCCCATGAGACGGCCTTCATCAAGCAGGAGTGCGGCTCTGAGCTCCTTGTCGTGACTCCCGGCATTCGCCCCGCAGGAGCTTCCGTGGACGATCAGGCACGAGTCGCGACAGTGGAGAGCGCGGTAGGGGCGGGCTCAGACTTCCTGGTAGTGGGTCGTCCCATCCTCAGAGCGCCAGATCCGGGGCTTGCTGCGGCACAGATTCGAGCGCAGATCGAGAAGGCATATGACGCCAGATAGAGAGCGGGAGGCACTTCTCGAGGGT
>JAUWTE010000194.1 GCA_030609765.1 Acidobacteriota bacterium | reverse complement strand
TGGTGGATCCCGGCCAACCCCGGGCAGGACACCGCCTTCTGGCTGGCGGTCGACCATGTGCTGCTGAAGGAGTTTTACGCGGATCGGCAGGTACCGTACTTCAACGACTATCTCGCGCGCTATTCGGACATGCCGTTTCTTGTGGAGCTTCGAGATGGCGGAGCGGGAAAGTACCTTCGCGCTGGGCGCCTGGAGGCCTACGCTGCCGTCGAGCACCCCGACTGGAAACTGCTCGTCTGGGACGGTGAGTCCAAGCGGGCGCGAATGCCGAACGGCTCCATCGGCCACCGCTGGGCAGAGCAGGAGAAGGGGCGTTGGAATCTCGAGATGGTGGATGGCGTGACCGGAGAGAAGCTGAGCCCGGAGCTCAGCTTCTTGGAGGCTCACGACGTACTGGTCGAGCTGGATCTGGACGACTTTGGTGGTAACGGAACCGTGCGCCGGTCGGTGCCCGCACGGCGGGTAGCAACGCAGGACGGTGAGATCCTGGTCGCCACGGTGTTTGATCTGATGATGGCCAGATTCGGCGTCGGGCGTGGGCTGCCGGGCGCCTATGCCTCGGGCTACGACGACGAGGAAGCTCCCTACACCCCCGCCTGGCAGGAGAAGTACACCGGCATCCACCGCGATACGGTGCTCCGATTCGCCCGTGAGTGGGGTCGCAACGGCGAGCAGACGAAGGGCAAGAACCTGATCATCATAGGAGCCGGCGCCAACCACTGGTACCACAACAACCTGCTCTACCGAGCCGGTATCGTCGGCCTGATGCTGACCGGGTCAGTGGGCACCAACGGCGGTGGCCTTGCCCACTACGTTGGTCAGGAAAAGGTCGCCAATCACGCTTCCTGGGGTGCCATAGCGTTCGCCGGCGACTGGGGCATGGCGCCGCGCCAGCAGAACACACCCTCATTCCATTACGTGCATTCGGACCAGTGGCGCTACGAGAGGGGCTACACCGACTACGACAGCCTGCCCGCTCACAACAATGATACCGAGCACACCATCGATCATCAGGCACGGGCAGTACGGCGCGGCTGGCTGCCGTTCTTCCCACAGTTCAAGCAGAGCCCTCTCGAGCTCGTCAAACAGGCCCGCCAAGAAGGTGCCACCTCTGACGAAGAGATCATCGACTGGGTTGTAGAGGGGCTGAAGTCGGGCCGGGTCGAGTTCGCGATCGACGATCCGGACGCGCCGGAATGCTGGCCCCGCACCTGGTTCATCTGGCGGGGCAACGCCATCGGGACCAGCGCCAAGGGTCACGAGTTCTTCCTACGCCACTACCTGGGCACACACTCCAACGCGGTCGCTCGAGAGCTGGCCGAGCAGACAACCAAAGAGGTCAGGGTGCGACCGGAAGCCCCGGTCGGCAAGCTCGACCTGGTGGTCGATCTCAACTTCCGAATGGATACCAGCGCTCTCTATTCGGACCTCGTGCTCCCGGCCGCTACCTGGTACGAAAAGGACGACCTCAATACGACGGACCTCCATTCCTACATCAACCCCATGCAAGCCGCGGTACCGCCCGCCTGGGAGTCGAAGTCCGACTGGGCGATCTTCGAGGCGCTCGCCCGCAAGGTCTCTGAGCTCGCTCGCACGCACCTGCCCGAACCGGTAACCGACATCGTCATGCTGCCGCTCCAGCACGACACTCCGGACGAGCTGTCGCAGCCGGAGGTGCGAGATTGGACCCGGGGAGAGGTCGAGGCCGTGCCGGGCAAGACCATGCCCAAGTTCAAGATCGTCCACCGCGACTATCCCAACCTGTACGAGAGGATGGTTTCGCTGGGCAAGGGCACCCGGGAGAACGGCGTCGCCGTCCACGGACTGAAAATCGACGTTGCGGACTTCTACGACCAGCTGACCGAGAGCCAACCGCGCCAGTTTGGCAACGGCTCACCGGACGGCGAAGTGCTGCCGTCCCTGGAGCGGGACCGGGAAGTCTGCGAGGCGATGCTGGCTCTCGACCCGGCCTGCAATGGCGAGCTGGCCTACCGAGCGTTCGAGGCCGAGGAGGCGAAGACCGGTCTGGAGCTGCGCTCTCTCGCCGAGGGCAGCCGCGACGCGCGCTGCACCTTTGCCGATATCGTCGCGCAGCCACGCCGCATTCTGACAACGCCGACCTGGAGCGGGATCGTCAACAAGGGCAGGCCCTACAGTCCGTTTACCCTCAACGTCGAGCACCTCGTACCCTGGCGGACTCTCACCGGTCGCCAACACTTCTATTTGGACCACGAGAGCTACATCGCCTGGGGCGAGCATATGCCGATCTACAAGCCGCGCCCGGATCACACGATGTTGTCGGAGGTCGAGGTCGAGATGGTCGATGCCCAGGGCAAGTTGCTCAGCTACGTCACGCCACACGGCAAGTGGAGTATCCACTCCACGTATTCCGAGAATTTGCGGATGATGACGCTTTCACGGGGCGGCTACCCGGCCTGGCTCAACGACAAGGACGCCGCCGAGATGGGCATCCGGGACAACGACTGGGCCGAGATCTATAACGATAATGGCGTCTTTGTGCAGCGCTGCGTCACGTCGGCCCGGATTCCGCGCGGCACCGTCTTCGTCTACCACGCCACGGAACGCACCGTGGGAGTCCCCATTTCGCCACGCCGCGGAAGCCGCGCGGGCATGAACAACTCGCTCACCAGGACCCGCCTGAAGCCCGTACTGATGAGCGGTGGGTACGCCCAGTTCACCTATTCGTTCAACTACTGGGGACCCACTGGCGTGAACCGGGACACCTTCGTCTACGTGAGCCGGATCGACACACCGCAGTATTGAGGAGACACGGCATGGACGTGCGCGCTCATCTCAGCATGCTTCTCCACCTCGATAAGTGCATCGGGTGCCATACCTGCAGCGTCGCTTGTAAGAACATATGGACCGACCGCCGGGGCGCCGAGTACATGTGGTGGAACAACGTCGAAACGCGTCCCGGTACCGGCTATCCGACGGGCTGGGAAAACCAACAGCACTATGGTGGGGGTTGGCGCAGGAACGACAAGGGGAAGCTCGGGCTGGCGCTGCATTCGCGGCCAAAGGCACTGGCGAATCTCTTCTTCAGTCCCAAAATGCCCGAGATCGACGACTACTACGAACCCTTCACCTTCCGCTACGAGGATCTGATCACGGCGCCGGAATCCGACCAGCAGCCAACCGCGATCCCCATCTCTCAAATTACCGGACTGCCGATGGAGATCGAGGGCGGTCCGAACTGGGACGATGACCTCTCCGGGTCGGATATCTACGCTCGCAACGACCCAAGCCTGGACGCGGTGCCGAAGGCGATCCGCCACCAGCTCGAAGAGATCGAGCGGGTGGTCTTCAGCTACCTGCCCCGTATCTGCAACCACTGTCTCAACCCGAGCTGCATCGGCTCCTGCCCGAGCGGCGCCATCTACAAGCGCTCCGAGGACGGGGTGGTTCTGGTCAACGAGAGCAAGTGCCGGGCGTGGCGGATGTGTGTGTCGGCGTGTCCCTACAAGAAGGTCTACTACAACTGGTCCACCGGCAAGTCGGAGAAGTGCATCCACTGCTTCCCGCGGCTGGAGACCGGTCAGGCGCCGGCTTGCGCGCACTCGTGCGTTGGCCGCATTCGCTACATTGGGGTGCTGCTCTACGATGCCGAGCGGATTCCGGAGACGGCAGCGGTTCCCGAGGATCGACTCCTCGAGACGCAGAGCGACATCATCCTCGACCCCTCGGACCCCGAGGTGATCGAGGCGGCCCGCGTGGCAGGGATCGATGACGGGTGGATGGATGCCGCCCGGCGGTCCCCGGTCTACCAGTTTGTGAAGGAATGGAAAATCGCCCTGCCGCTGCACTCCGAGTACCGCACGATCCCGATGATGTACTACGTGCCGCCGCTGTCGCCGATCATGACGACGGTGGAGCAGTCTTTGATCCGCCTCGATCTGCCCGACGAGGAAGTCGACTTCGAGCTCTTTCATGAGCTCGACAAGGCGAGGCTACCGATCGCCTACCTGGCCAAGCTGTTCGCTGCCGGGGACGAGAAGGTCATCCGGCGGATCCTGCGCAAGATGCTCGCGGTGCGACTCTACAAGCGCCGCCAGAGCATCAGCGGCGAAGTGGATGAGACCACGCTGCGGCTGGTGGAGGAGGCCGGTACGAGTGTCACCGAGATCGAGGCCACCTATCGGCTCACCACCCTGGCCAAACTGGCAGAGCGTTTTGTGCTGCCACCGTACAACCGGGAGGTCAGCATCGAATCCCTGCAGGATCCCTTGGCCCACAAAGGCGAAGTGGGGGTCGGGTACATGCGGCCACCCCGGAGGGGGAGTTGATGGGCACCCTGGATCTCTCGCCCTCGGTGGCGCTCCATCGTCTGCGCCGGGACCTTGAGCAGATCGAGCCCGAGAACCCCTATGTTCGTCTCTTGGATGCCATCCGGTCTGCGGCCCAAACCGCCGTTGACGTCCCCGCGGGAGCTTCGCGATGAATTGGAACCAGGTGCTCTTTGACGTCTTCCCCTACGTGGCCCTGACCCTGGCCGTCCTCGGCACGGTGGTGCGGTGGCGAGCCCGGCCGTCCACAGTGTCGTCGTTGTCGTCGCAACTCCTGGAGCGTCGCAAACTCTATTGGGGCTCGGTCGCCTTCCACTGGGGGATCATCATCCTTCTGCTGGCGCACCTCGTGGTCTTGATCTTGCCCCGAAGTGTCGAGCGTTGGAACCAGGTGCCGGCGCGGCTCTACGCGCTCGAGATGACCGGCCTGGCATTGGGTGTGTGGACGTTGGTCGGGCTGGGCATCCTCATCTTCCGGCGACTGTCCGAGCCCAAGGTGAAGGCCGTTACCTCCAGCATGGATTTGGTGCTGCTGGCTGTCTTGACCCTCCAAGTCGTGACCGGCCTATGGATCGCGCTGGGTTACCGTTTCGGCTCGCAGTGGGCGCCCGCTGTTTTCGTTCCGTACATCAGGTCGCTGCTCTCGCTGCAGCCGAGATCCGACCTGGTCGCCGCTCTGCCATGGGTTCTCCGTCTGCACGCCCTTGCGTTCTTCGTATTGCTGGCATTGTTGCCCTTCTCTCGGCTGGTGCACATCCTCTCGCTGCCACTCGGTTACCTGACACGTCCGTGGCAGATCGTGCTGCGCGTACGTCCCCGATCTGTCGCCCCTCCTCTACCGAGGCCGTAAGCTCCGCGTGGCCGGCGGCTCATCGGTGCCTCGGCTGCGCTCACTCGACGACGCATTCTTGCAGCATGCCCTGGCTGGCGAAGCCTTCGGAGATCCAGGCGTAGCGGCCGGGCTCCAGTGACACGGTCATGTAGCTGGTGCGACCCGCACCGACGTGCTCGGTACCCCCGAGGAACTCAGCCGGCGGTGGAGAACGCATGCCGTCGATCCAGCTCATCCAGGCGATCAAGTCCTCGATCGAGGCGTCCGGGGCGAGGCGGGCCAGATGGACGTCATGGCCGACCAGTCCTTCGGCGTTCTCGGTGGCGTGCACGGCGACGGTGTGCTCTCCGGCGGTGTTCACGGCCTCGACGCTCATCTCGTAATTCGACAGGGTGATGAAGATGTCCGCCTCGGGTGCCTCCCTCCCTGTAGGCTCTTCCGTCACGATGAGCGGACGCAACATCCCGAGCGAGTTGTGGAACTTGCCTTCAGGAGACACCAGATAGCACTCCATAACGTAGTCGCCGGGTTCGAGCAGGACGGTGGTCTGCGCGGTACGGCCCGGTGCGGTGAGCCCGACCCCGCCGATCCCTTCGAGCGAGCCGAGCCACTCGGGAAGGACGCCACCAAGCTGTTCCAGGAACTCGCCTTGGCTCAGCTCGCCGGAGGTGTAACGGTCGTACTGCTCCTGAAATGGCTGGGCAAGCTGTCCCGCGTAGTCGCCGAAGGTCGTGCCTTCGGGCAAGCGGTAGAGGAGCATGAAGTGAGGCTGCTCGCCCTTGTTGGTCATCCTGAAGGTGGTCCATCCGGAGCGCATTGTCGGCGGTGCCAGGAACGAGTAGTCCTCCACCATGACCTCGACAATGCCGGTGTCGGCTGAGGTCTCCGCGGCCGGCTCCACCGGCGTCTCGGCCGGCACATCAGGATCCGAGGGCCCGCAGGAAACCAGCCCGAGTACGGTTACAGCAGTCGCCAGCGCTAAGCCCTTGCTCTTCAAACTCATTCCACCTCCCTTGAATTGGATCGGCTGACTATTGCAGAACCGGGATGTGCCCCCGATCCCAAGGCCTCTTGTCTCATGACAGCCGATTCGCTTACAGCCGCGCTTCGAGCACGATGTTCGTCGGTGTCTCGGTCGCCCGCCGAACCTGACTGAACCCACCCTCGTTGAGCACCTCGGTCAGACGCTTCTGGCCCGCCT
>JAUWTE010000179.1 GCA_030609765.1 Acidobacteriota bacterium | reverse complement strand
TGGGCCGGGGGCGCTGCTTTGCTTCGGGGTGAAAGGTGACCTGGAGAGTGGGCGACAGCTCATGGAGCGCATGAAGCTGGCCACACTGGCGGTATCGCTCGGCGGTGTGGAGACGCTCATCGAGCATCCCGCCTCCATGACCCACGCCGGCATGACGCGAGAGGCACGCGAAAAGGCGGGGATCACCGACAAACTGATCCGTCTGGCCGTCGGATGTGAGGATATCGAGGATCTGCTCGAAGACCTGCGCGGCGCGCTGGACTCTCTGCCTGTGGAGGTCGCTGCCGGCTGACGCGCTGTCTCTGCGTGACGGCGGCTGACGGCGGTTGCCGGCTGACTGGCCCCGATCAGAACGGATAGGCGACGTTCAAAGACAGGTTGCGCCCCGGCTCGGGAACCCTGACCCCTGAGCTGAATGGGTCCCTGTGGTATGAAAGGTGCTCGAAGTAGAGCTTGTCGAAGATATTGTTCACGCCCACGGAAATCGTGAGCCGTTCGTACCTGACCCCGACACGAACGTTGGCAATGGCGTAGGCCGGCGTGACTGCCTCGCCAAGATCGGTGTCGACGTTTTCCTGTCGGGCTGAAAACACTCCCTCGCCCCAGGCGAACCACTTCCACGTGTCGTAACGCAGCCTGACACTCGAGCGGAGCGGGGGAATCTCCGCAACGTTTTCCGAGAAGATGTTCTGCTCGGGAGACACCTCTTTCGTGCCCCGCACATAGGCGAGGTCGCCCGCCAGGTTGAGCCGGTCTGACAAGGTCCAGACCGCGTCGAGCTCTCCGCCCCAAATGGTAGCGTCGAGGTTGGTGTAGGAGCGCGCCTTTGCGTTCATGACTCCCGGCGTGCCGTTGACGCGTTGCTGGTCGTGAAGGGCAACGTAGTCGTGAACCCAATTGATGTAGAGGCTCGCGCCCAGATAAAGTCCCGTCCTCCCGTAAGAAAGCGCCGCATCGAGCCCGGTGTTGCGGCTCGGAGCCAACTCGGGATTCCCGACCCAATCTGCGCCCATGCGTTTGAGGGCGAAGAAGCGCTCGCTCGGTTCAGGCAGACGCACCGTATGTCCGAGCCCGCCGCTGAGCTCCATGCCGGCTGCGGCCCTGTAGTTGATGCGCACCTTTCCGGAAGGGAAGGTGTCGGTGGCATTCGTGGAACGGGTGTTGTTATAGGCGAAATAGAGGTTGGTGTTGGCCTTGGCTTCGTCGGCTGAGCTCGTCGCGTGATCGAGTCGTCCCCCTGCTGTGAGGCTCAGGCTCGCAGAGATGTCGTGCGCGTATTCCGCATAGAAACCGAGGTCACGAATGGTGACATCCGGGAGAGAGTACTGCGGCCTGTAGGCCATGCCGGCCATCTCGGTCTCCGCCCCCCAGAAGCGATCGAATGCCTCCAGCCCCAGGGAGACGGCGCTGATCTCCGCATCGACGCGCCCACCGTAGGTCTGGGTCTTCGCCAGCGTTGCCATCGAATAGTCGCGCGGCGCCCCGACCGAGCTGGTTCGGTAGTCGTCGGTCATCCAATGATCGACTCGATTGAAGTAAGCAAGGGCCGCCAGTTTGGTAAAAGAGCCGGACGGGTCCTCGCGATCGTAGCGGACGCTCAGCCGGTCTGTGTCGTCGTAAACCGCATCCATCTTGAGATAGGGATAAAAGGTGCGGCCGACATCCTGCCGGGTATATGAAACCTGCAGTTGATTGCCCTCCGTGGGACTCCACCCCGCTCTCCCCCACGCCGTGCCGATCTCGAAGGCTTTCTCGTCGATAGCGCTCGTTTTGTAGTTGGTGATCTCGGTGAACTTCTGCCCCGCGCCGTCCTCATAGGCGTCCGAGCTGCGATACGAGAAGCCGCCGAGCACGGAGAATTCCCGAGTGCCGTATGAGACGGTGGCCGACGGGTTGATGAAGGAATAGGAGCCCGCGGCCAAGTTCGTGTTGACTCTCAAGCCTTCCTCGGGCTTACGAGTGACGACGTTAACCGTGCCGCCGAGGCTTCCCTGGTTCTTCAGGTCGAACGGTCCCTTGCTCACCTCGATGCGCTCGACTTCAGAGAAGTCGACGTGGAAAGCGGGCGGATCCATGCGGTTGGGACAAGCACCATAGATGCGTTGGCCGTCGATGAATACGTTCAGGTCTCCCCGCTGGAAGCCGCGCACGACGACGTCGTTGGCAATCCCTCCCCTGCGGACCTTCCAGACACCAGTGGTCTCGGCGAGTGCCTCGCCCACGTCGCGCGCCGAGCTCTCCCGAATGGCCTCTGCCTCGAGGCTGTCGATCGGAGCCTCGCCGATCACGGTCACGACCTCACTCAGAGTGGGTTCCACCTCCAGGTAGAGCTCGAGATTCTGGGTGGCGTCGTCCTCGAGCATCACCTCGGACAGGACCTGGGGAAGAAAACCCGAGAGCTCGGTGGTCAGTCGATAGCTGCCGGGCGGCAAGTTGGCGGCCCGAAACAGGCCTCTTGCTCCCGACACCACCGTGAAGGTTTGTCCCGAGTCGAGGTGCTCCAACGAGATCACGGTGCCGGGTAGTCGCGCGCCACCAACTGCTGAGACTGAGCCGTACAAGGTTGCCGATGGCGGGGAAGCCGAAAGCGGAGAGGTCAGGCACAACGCCAAGCAAAGAAAACCCGCAACTCGCATCGCGGCGATCACGACTTGCTCCTTCGGTGAGAAGAGTTGGCAGGACGATGACAGCGGCAGAAACGTAAGCTTCCTTACATTATCTGCCCCTTATCGGCCCAGTTCCAGCCAGCTCACGACCAGGGGATTCAGGCTGATCCTGCGGCTATTGGGCGTGACCTGCGTGGTGCTGTCTCACCGCGCCCAGCGTATCTCTACCTCATAGGGACTGAATTGCCGATCGGTTGTCAGAATCAGCAGCTTCTCGACCTGAGCCTGGGCAATGAGGAGTCGGTCGAAGGGATCCCGGTGATGTGCGGGAAGGACCGCGACATGAAGGGCATGGCTATGCTCGACTGGTAGGCCGACGACGCCGCTGCTCTGCATTCTGCTGGGAACGTACTCCTCGGGAGGGAGCGGCAACGGGAGATTCCCCAGGGCGTACTTGATAGCTATCTCCCAGGAGCTGGCGGCCGAGAGCAGGAGCTCGTTGTCCGGATGCTGGACGATGTCCAGTGCCTCGTGTGAGAACCGCTCCGGAGACACTTGCATCCACAGCCAGCAATGCGTGTCTAGAAGCACCCTCACGATTCGAAATCCTCAATGACCTCGTCAGGCAGCGGGGCGTCGAAATCGTCCGGCACAACAAATAGACCGCGGTCCCGACCGAGCTGGCGCTCCGTTGGCATGTCGACGGGCACGAGCCGGGCCACGGGCTTGCCGCCCTTGGCGATCACGATCTCCTCGCCCGCGGCGACCCTGCGCAGGAGGCGGGAAAGGTGCGTCTTGGCCTCGTGAACCCCAACTTCACTCATGTTGATCATAGTGGACTAAGTTATTAGCTAAGTCAATTAAGAGAGTAAACAGACACAACATGTCAGCACGCAAGGACCTCAAATCATCGGGCTGCCGATCCGCACCAGGTGCTCGGGCTCAGCCCCTTGCACTGCTCTCACCTGCATCCGGCCATCGAAAGTGGCGAGAAGACCGCCATGGCTCACGGCTAGGCCCAACAGGTAAACATCAGTGAGTTGTCGATGCCCGGCGATGTGGGTGGAATCGAAGCGTTCGTCCTCACACAGAGAGATCTCGTCTGGCCAGAAGCTATGGTTACCGCTGGCGCGGAAGGCGACCAAACGCGCGATGGCATCGCGGAGGGTCGTCCGACGTCCTGGATAGGCTGGATTCGACAGGACGCGTACGAACCCGTTCTCGGTAAGGGGACATGTGGCCCACCCGAGCGCCCGTTGCGGGCCGAACCACTCATGCGCTATCACATGGTGTGTATGGGCACCATCGAAAAAGTGCCACGAGCACGTTGACGTCCAGCAGTGCGATCCGAGGGCGCTTTTCACTCATCGTCGAGCAGACGGTCTACGTCATCCGTGCTCACCGGGCGCTCGCCCGTGCGCGGCGGCAGAACCGGGACCCCATTACGGACAGGCGGAGTTTCCCCCGAGGGCTCGAGGGCCTTCCGCGCCAGCTCCGAAATCACCTTGCCTGCCGTTGATTTCTGCATTGCGGCAATCTCCTTGGCCGCCTGCAAGACGTCCTCATCGATATCCAGTGTTGTTCGCATGCATTGATCATACTGCATCACGCATCAGATGAGTGATGCGCAGTGGACATTCGAACTGCACTCTTCGAGTCCACCTCTTGATGAGCATAGACGGCCACAGGCCCGGTCTTTCCGGGATTGGGGGATGAAAGTGCCGCGCTTCGTGGCTTTGGAGGGGCCTCGCCGCGTCGACCCGCCTTCGCGATGAGGGCCGCAGCGCTGGTGGCTAGCTAGCGGCTAGCTGGCAGGAAGAATGATCCCGCGGCACTCACCGAAGCCGACACGCGCGAAACCGTCGCGCTCGCAGAAGCCGCCCATGATGAGCTCGTCGCCGTCCTGGAGGAACTTGAGCTCCTCCCCGGTGGGCAGCTCGATCGGCTCCGTGCCCCGCCAACTCAGTTCGAGCAAGCAGCCGCGCGAGCCCTTGTCGGCGCCCGAAACGGTGCCGCTGGCGAGCAGGTCGCCAGGGCGCAAGTTGCAGCCGTTGCTAGTGTGGTGCGCGATCATCTGAGCCACTGTCCAGTAGAGGTCGCTGAAGCTGCCGCGGCTCAGGCGCACCGGCTCAAAGCCCTCGTCGCGCATTCGTTGGCTCTGAATCCAGACCTCGAGCGTCAGCTCGATACCGCCGCGGGCGCGGTTGTCATCGGAGTCGAGATGGGCGAGCGGTTGTGGATCGCCATCAGGACGCGCGTAGGCAGGACAGCGGAACGGTGCCAGCGCGTCGAGCGTGATGACCCACGGAGACACCGAAGTGGTGAAGCTCTTGCCGAGGAATGGCCCCAGCGGCTGGTACTCCCACACCTGCACGTCGCGGGCGGACCAGTCGTTGACCAGGCAGAGGCCGAAGAGATGGTCCTCAGCGTCTGCCATCGTGACCGGTTCACCGAGGGTGTTGCCGGGTCCAACGAACATGCCGACCTCGAGCTCGTAGTCGAGCAGGCGCGACGGCCCGAACTCGGGCGCGTCAGCGTCGACCGCCTTGCGCTGTCCCGAAGGTCGCTTCACCTGCGTGCCGCTCACCACGACCGAAGACGCTCGCCCGTGGTAGCCGATCACGACGTATTTGTAGTTGGGCAGCAAAGGATTGTCTGGCCGCATCATGCTCCCCACGTTGGTGGCGTGGTGTACCGAGGCGTAGAAGTCGGTGTAGTCGCCGATTTCCGCGGGGAGCAACATCTCCACATCGGCGCCAGGCAGCAACGCTCCCTCCACCTGAGCACGGGCCTCGTCAGCAACACCCTCTCCCAGAAGCTCCACCAACCGGTGTCGCAGGGCCGTACGGTCGCTCGCCTGCAGGGCCATCAGCTCATTGAGCACCGGTCGTGTGCAAGCAGTGGCTGCCGCAACTCCTTCGAGCAGGCCGGCATCCTCGCAGGCCGCAAGATCGAGCACTTGATCACCGATGGCCACGCCGATGCGCGCCGTCGCGTTACCAGGGCTGCAGAATACGCCGTAGGGCAGGTTCTGGATAGGGAAGTCGGTGTCCGGGTGATTGGCCGACTCGACCCAGCTGCGCAGGTCCGGCGCGTGAGTATGGTCGATGCTGGCGGTCATGGCACTATGCCTCCTTGCGGGACACTGCTAGCGCTCTGAGGCCTTCAATGGGTTCCCCAAAGGAGCATGAGCCATATGAGCGCGCGAAATCGTGACGGGCAGCAACAATAGCAGCACCAGACAGCTCCAGGTCTCGCCAGTGAATGCTCGTATCAGTAAAAGTGAAGGCATCAGCGCTGTCCTCGGTAAGAAGTGCGAGCCATTCTTCCTCCTCACCAATCTGGGCGTGCACCGCTGCAGCCGTCAGAAACAAGTTCAAGAAGCCGGTCATCATCCCCAGTTCGGTGTCCTCTTCGTAGGTCATCGGGTAGAGCCCGCTGAGAGGGTGGTGCAGTCCTGCCGTGGCTTTGAACGACACGCCGGCGTTTCGAGAGCGGATGAGGAATCGCAGGATCGTCTCAGGCTCAGGAAAGGCTTCGGAGGTCACGCCGCCGGTGCGGATCTTGGCGAAGGAAGATCGACGTGCTATTCGCGTCGCCCCTGAAACGGGTCCACCGCCGGAGCTGGCGATGGCGGTGACAAACGGCTCCGGATCCGGTTCCAGTGGGACCTCGAAGTAGAGCTCGATAGATTCGGGTTCCATCAGCCGCTCCCACACAAGGGCAAGCCCCTCGCCGACCTGCTCGCGCTGTGAGACTCGATGTTCGAGGGAGTTGATCCGCGCCCACAGAACTTCGTCTCCATCCGCGGCCTCGATCTCGAGTCGGGCTACGCCGGCGATCTCATCTTCCAACTCTTCGCCCATGACGACGCTCAGGGGCCATGCGGATGCCGGCACCATGTCTGCCAACGACAGGACGGAGTCTTTTAGCTCATCGAGGCGCCCCGCCGGAACGATGAAGCGCCCCAGCGCCTTCGCGTGCCCGCCCTCACAGTACTCGGCGTATTGCCGGACCGCCTCGTCCATGCCGAGACCGGCCGGCGGAAAG
>JAUWTE010000341.1 GCA_030609765.1 Acidobacteriota bacterium | reverse complement strand
TCTGCGGCCCGAGGCCCATCAGAAACGGAGTGAGGAACAGCGTGGTGATCATCGCAGCGACGATCAAGTCGAACTCTCCGAGCCCGATCAGCCCTCCCTGCCGGGCGAGCACCGCGACGACCAGCGAAAACTCTCCTACCTGCGCGAGGACGATTCCGGTTGCGAGTGACGGGCCGATGGGTCCGCCGAAGAGTCGAACGACGCCCGTGGTTATCAGTGACTTTCCGATCCCGATCACGGACACGACGCCCGTCAGGAGCAGCCAGTGCTCGGCAACCCACCCCGGATTGCTGAGCATCCCTATGGACCTGAAGAACAAGGTCACGAAGAGCGTTCGGAACGGAACGATGTCGGCGCGGATCTGAGTGGCGAACGGAGACTCGGCCAGCAGCATGCCCGCGACGAAGGCTCCGAGCACGGGTGAGAAGCCCAACTCGTTCGACAGCCACGCCGCCCCCACCGCTGTGACGACGGCGAGCAGGATCGGCATGTCGCTGTACCGGCCGGCGATTCTGGAACCGAGGAGTGCCGGCAGCGCGTAGTTGAGTAGCACATAGAGGGCGACGACGAGGACCGCTGCCAACCCGACGGCTCGAGTGATGCCCCAACCGACCTCGGCGATCGGCCCCCCACTGCTCAGGAGCGCGATCACCAGGACGAGCGGCACGAGTGCGAGGTCCTGCAGCAGGAGGATCCCCACCGCGTAACGCCCGTGAATCGCGTCGATCTCGGCACGTGCCGTGAGAAGACGCAGGACCGCGGCCGTACTGCTCAGGGCGATTACGGCCCCGAAGGCGACGGACGTGCGCGGGCCGAGCCCGATGATCAAGCAAATTCCCGCCGTCATCGCAGCCGTGAGCACTATCTGAAGGGTGCCGCCGCCGAGGGCCACTGGACCGATATCTCGAAGTCGCCGCCACGAGAACTCGAGCCCGATGGTGAAGAGCAAGAGCGCTACGCCCAACTCTGCAATCGCGGTCACAGCCTCGTGGCTCGGCAGCACGGCGAATGCATTGGGACCGAGCACTGTGCCGGCCAGGAGGTCTCCGAGCAGCGGACTCAGTCCGAAGAACTCGCACAGCCCGCCAAGGATGATGGCGGCGGTGAGCAGGATCAATATGTCTAGTAGTACCGTCCAGAGATCCATGGCATCACATGGTGTTATACCCGGGGAGACCTCGCGTCCCTGCTAGTCCTCTCGTACGGGTATGCGCAGCAAGCCGGCGATCGCCAGCACCGCGATCAATACCAGGACGACACGCAGCCAGATGTGCCCTACGGCTAGAATCGACGCGGTGATCGAGAGGAGCACACAGGCGATGGCCCAACGCTTCGTCCGTGATGAAACCGCGCGATGCTCGTGCCAATCCCTGATAACAGTGCCGAAGACACGGTGGGTCAAGAGATACGTATAGAATCGCCTGGAGCCCCGCACGTAGCAAGCCGCCGCAAGAAGCACGAACGGTGTCGTCGGCATCAGCGGGAGTGCAACGCCCAGGAGTCCCACTCCGAGGCAGGCGTGACCAACGAGTATCCAGCCCAGGCGGGTAGCCCTGCCCTTCGCAATCTTCCGCTCTGGCTGAAAGACCTCAGCTCCCAAACCGGCCCTCGGCAACCCCTGAGTCGGAGTAGGAGTAGGAGTAAGAGCGGTCTCGCACGATCCGCGCTCTGGCCGGGCCCCGCCTTGCTTCCCCGGGACGGAAGCGGAGAAGACACCCGACGCCTCCGAGCCGAACCATCGTTCCGCTGTCGCGGACCAGCTCCACCTGACAGCCACGCTGCTCGGCCAGCCGCAGCATGGCCTCTCGGATTCTGAGGTGCTCCAGCTCCCGGGAACCGCACGCCGGGCATCGGCTCGGCGACTGTTCGACTGTCCGGTCGAGACGGCAACCACGGCACACCCATCCAGGGCGCGGTGAATACTCCGTACTCATTACGAGAGTCTCGACCTGACCCAGCTTCAGCGCCCAGTATGATGGACGCGTTCCAGCAACAGCGAGACCGCCTGTGCGGAGCCTTCGCTGCAGTTCCTCCGCCGTTGCCTTCGATTCCTTGTGCTCCGCCTCCACGAAGGCCGCGATGCTTTCGGCCACGATTTCCCAACTCCCGCTTCGTCCCGACTTTCGGATGACGCCGACGAGTCGTTCAGCCACGTGTGAGGGCAGTACCCTTCTCACGCTCGCTGTCATCTTCGGATCTCCGGCCAGGATCAGGTGATCGTATCTCCCGGCTGCCATTGTTCCGGACAGTGCCTTGACCGTGTCGCCGATGAACTGCTGGGTGCGCGTCGTGCGGTGCTTCTGGAAATGTTCCTTCGTCCATTCGCGACCCAGGCGCTGGCGCAGCTCAGGTCTCTCGCGGAGCAAGTCCAGCGTCACCGTACCCAGGTTCACCGATACGATGCGGGCGGTGTCCTGCGAGCAGACCAGCACGACGAACCGCCAGTACGTGTCTTTGAGCTCGACGAGGTGGTAGATGTTCGGCAGAGTGTCCGCTGCCATCCAGGTGGGAAGCGGGACGTAGAACTGGAGGGCCAGGAAGAAGGGCTGTCGCCCGGCCCGTGAGAAGATGGCCACGCCCTTCGAGCCTCGATGCAGCTCCTCCGAGAGGAACCGCTCGATCGGCACGAGAGCTTTCTCGAACAGCTGCGCATCTTCTCCCGCGAAGCTCCGCCTGAGCTCTTCGACCCGGTTTGCGAATACTCTGCGGTGCTTCAAGCGTCCGCCCTCAACCCGCAAGTAGCAGCTGACGACCGACGCCCGGGTCTCGGGCAAAGATGCCAATCGGCGAATGTGACCCTGGAATTCCCGTAGTTCCATCGGCTCCCTCTCAGGCATCGGTTGACGCCGCCATATACGACATATATTATACGATATAATTAGCGCGACTACAATAGCCGGTACACGGCCCGCATGGAGGATTGGTCCTATGGCAACCGTAGTCAGGAGCCCGACGCAGTCTCTGTCCCAGTGCTGTCTCGAAGCCATCATGCTCCGCGGACCGGAGAGCCCGACTCCGGGAGACACAGTCCGCTGCGAGTGGTGTGACGAAACGGCGATCTTCCGAGACGGAAAGTGGACGGGCACCAAGTACTGTTGGTGAACCGAGGCGACATGGCCCAGTGCTGTCTCGAGGAGGCAATACTGTGAAGGAGACGATGCCGGGGAGCGGCCGTGGCAGACTCCTCAAGTGGGCAAGGACGTCAGAAGTAGTCGGCAGAAAGCTGTTCGAGGTGGCGCTTGTCTACACCATGCTGCTCGGCGTACTAATGTTGTCTATCCTGGTCGTGGGATCTTGCTGATACCCTTGGGTCACCGAGAATGGGCCAACGCTCGAGACTCAGTCGTGCTTCAAAGAGCCAGAGGCCAAAGCCCTGATGAAGGGCGCCGGGACAACCCGAGTTCCGGCGGAGGAGAACGACGCATGTCACGCACGAACGACAACTGGACCTTTCTCTCGAACCATTGCCACGTACTGATCTGCATTGCCAGTGATCCGACGACGCGTATGCGAGACCTGGCGACCAAAGTGGGAATCACCGAGCGTGCGGTGCAGCGCATCGTCGCCGATTTGAGGGATGCCGGGTACCTGTTGCGCGAGCGACGGGGCCGTCGCAATCACTATCACGTCAACTTGCGCCTGCCCATGAGGCATCCCCTAGAGGGTCACTGCCTGGTGTCGGAGTTGCTCGAGGCCATCCAGACAGACTAGCGCAAACGCCGGAAGCTCCTCCCTCGCGTCATGGAGAGTCGCCTTGTTTGACCTCAGCGGCTTTCGAATTGACGACCTTCCACTCTGGGCGAACTGGCTCCTTGTCGCCATCGCGATCGTTTTCATCGGCAAAGGTGCACAGCAGGTCGTGGAGACGGCAGCGCGGATGGCGAAGCGGCTCCGCGTCTCAGAGCTGATCGTCGGCCTGACGCTCGTAGCGGCGGCAACATCGCTGCCTGAACTCGGGGTTACTCTGGTCGCCGCTTTCGAAGGCCGCCCCGACATATCCGTGGGCAACATTGTCGGCTCGAACATCTTCAACCTGGGCTTCATCCTCGGAGGCATAGCGATCATCAGGCCGATTCCCACGACTCGAATGCTTGTCCGGCGCGATGGCTCGGCCCTGATTCTGGCCACTTTCCTGCTCCTCGTCCTGGTCGCGTCGGACCTCAGACTCGATCGCATCGACGGTGCGATTCTGCTGGCAGGCATGGGCCTCTACCTGGCGATCGTGGTCGCCATCGGCCGCGTTCAGTGGCTCGAACCCGGCCTGGCCCTGGCGCTGCCAGGCCATCGGATCAACAGCGGCAATCCGCTGAAGGCGCTGAGAGCCCTGGTTGGACTAGCTTTCGGGATCGTGCTCCTCGCCGTCGGTTCTCACCTGCTGGTGAATTCCGCCATTCCGATCGCACGAAGTTTCGGGGTGAGTCACTGGGTGATCGGGGTGACGGTCGTCGCGGCGGGCACATCCGTCCCCGAATTTGCCACATCCCTCGTCGGCGTGCTGCG
>JAUWTE010000082.1 GCA_030609765.1 Acidobacteriota bacterium | reverse complement strand
TGGCCACCCGCGACGACGATGCCATCTACCAGTGGAGCAACTTCCACGGTGAACGATTGGTGGCGCGTGTCGTGGGGCCCGAGATCAACGAAGAAGCCAAGGAAGTCACCTTCGTTGAAATCGTCAACAGCGACTATCTGCTGCTGCCCGACGAGTGCCATTTCCAGAAGTACCGGCTCGAGATCGATACTGTCCGTGACGCCATCAAGGCTGATCGCAGCGACCGCGAAAAAGGTCGCATCCTGCGACAGGTCCACGCCAAGATCATCGGCTACGTCGAGCACTGATCCCTTCTAGCCCGGACTTCTCAACGGGTCGCGGCTGCGCGAGAAGCACAAAGGCCGTCAGGACTTGGTCCTGACGGCCTTTGCCAGGTCATCCTGAAGGACCCTGGCGTCCTTCGGATACTGCTACCTCAGAGCTGGATCTGAACCAGCTTCTTGCTCTTCTCCTCTGCTGGCTTTTCTTCCTGCTCGCCGAGGAAGTGCTGACGGTAGAGCTTCGACATCTTCTCGTTCTCGGCGTCGGACCTATCCATGGCGGCGGCCAGCTTTTCGTCACGCGCGGCACGCTTCTCGTCGCTCGCGTACTTGGCGATGCCGAGCTTGTCGAGATCATCCTGCGCCTTCTTCACGACGATCTCATCCCTGAGCAACATGGAATGCTCGGTCTTCAACAGGTCGACTTCGCGATCGCCGGCGTAGATCTCATGACGACCGTACTCTTCGTACCACTCGTTGAGCTTGGACGACATGTGCATCTTCTCGATGATGTTCCGCCAGCCGATCCCTGTGTTGTAGGCACAGAAGGAAATCTCGCCCTCCTGGGTGCCGTAAGGGATGATGCACAGCTCAGTGCGGCGGAAGTCGTAGTTGAACAGGTCCTGGAACCACATGCCCGCGATGATCATGGCGTTCCAGCGATCGGAACGGCGCTTCTCGATGTCCGCCATGGTCCGGTCGGCATGTGGGTTGCCGTAGTCCACGCCGGTGCCGCCGAATTGCTTGTCGAACTTCTTCAGCATGTCGAAAATACTGAAGTAGCGCGGCGCCATGAAGGGATTGTAGTTCTTGATAACAGCTAGCGAGAAGCCGAATAGCGACATCCACTTGCCACGAGCGGCGTTGTTGATCTTCTTGGTGTCTTCACCGAGACCCACGCCATCGATGAACGCGGTGATCGGAACGGCCTCCTTGGTTTCCTTGTCGATCATCATCGCCATACCGACACCACAGTTGGGGTGGCAACCACAGCTGTACTGCCCCCATTCGGCGTTCGGGCCATGCACCAAATCGGCCATGTCGGAAAAGATGCTGATGTACGACAGGGGGAACCAGTCGCGCGTCGGCTCGCTGAAGCCGGTCTGTTCCTTCACATCGTGGGCCATATCAGCGAGCGTGTAGCGCTGTGCGTGACGGCGCTCGTCGGTGATGGCCTCGTCTCGACCCGTGAAGGAGACCGGCTGGAACGCCAGGAAAACAATCTTCTTGGGATTGTCCATGGCGAACTCGATAATCTTACCGACCTGCTCGTTGTTGATGCCGTTGATCAGCGTCGTCACGGGCACAATTTCAATGCCCGCGGCGTGCATGTTCTCGATCGCCTGCAGCTTGACGTCGAAGAGGTTGCCGACGTGGCGGTGCGAGTTGGCGGCGTTCCCGACACCGTCGAATTGCAGGTAGGCGTAACGGAGACCTGCCTCGGCGGCAGCCTTGGCGAACTCGGGGTCCTTGGCGAAGGCGATGCCGTTGGTGGCCGCCTGCACGCTCAAGTAGCCGACGTTGCGCGAGTAGCGAATGGCGTCGAGGAAAAACGGCGACTCCGTCGGCTCACCGCCAGAAAACTGCACCGACATCTGGCGACGCGGCTTGATGGTGAGCGCGTTGTCGAGAATCGTTTTGATATCGGTCCACCCCAGCTCATGGACGAAGCCAACCTGGTTGGCGTCCATGAAGCACGGGTCACACATCATGTTGCAGCGATTCGTCATGTCGATGGTCAGCACCGTGCCGCGGCCGTACTTGACCGTGCTCGAGCCGTGATCGCGCAGATGAGTATCGTTGTGCCCGCGGATGTCGCGGCCCGGGAACATCGATTCGAGATGACGGAACATCTCCGGATCGGTCGACATCACGTCTTCGAAGTACCCATGCTTGGGGCAGTCCTTGACCATCCAGATCTTGCCGTCGCGCTCGATGATCTCGGCCTTGATCTCGCCGACCTTTTCGTTGCGTAGGATCTCGACGGGCAGCTCACCGTCGAGGATCTTGGCGCGAATCTCAGGTACGCATTTAGGGCACAGCGAGTCGGTCGTGCGGGGGACGCCCAGGGTCGGCTTGCTCTTCTCCCACGACTTCTGCAGCGGCTTGTCCGACCATTTGGGGACGAAACCAGGGTTGGGGCGGATGCTGTTAAGCCGGTCGAAGACGAACCAGGTGCCCTTCGCGGCTTGCACCAAACCCCACTCGAGGTACTTCACGGGACGATGCATCAGATAAATCCTCCTGAGGATGACCTTCGGCAGAGGGCGATTTCGGCCGTCCCGCACGGCCAATGAAGGCTCACCAGGCGCCAGTGCTCACGCGGCCACAACGCGCCGACAGCCCGAATAATAAGGGCCGGGCTCGCCGGTGCGATCCACCCCCAAGGTGGTGCGTCCGCGTCGGCTACCGGGAGAAGCGGGACCTACACTGATCCCCTCAACCTAAACTGGCGTGGATATTAACGAAAAACACTGCCTCGTGTCAATGATCGCGAGGTCTGGAAACATCAGACAAATGACCCTTCTGACAGTTGGCAAGGAGGCACTAAAGCGTGAAATCTCGCAAACCACGATTGCCATTGTTCGCCGCGGGAAGGGAAAAAATCAGTTTGCGGCGGTTGAATGGCGGATGATCTCGACGCCGTCGGGGAGATCCAGCTCGAAGTCGGAGGGCTTCAGGTCGAGATTGCGCACCACGTCCGTCAGCTCGATGGTGGTCGTATCGCCGTTGTGCTGTGTGATCAGGATGCGCTCAGCCGGGTGCCACTGGCCCTCTCGGACCGAAAGCGTGATCGAAGTCCAGAGTTTCGCCGCCTCGGTATTCGGCAGCGGGACGAGATCGAGGACGTAAACCCGCCCCGCCCCGTCGTCCGGCTGAACGTCCGCGAGGGAGACGTCGTACGCGGCGCGCAGCTCGGAGGCCGAGGCCATGCCCGGAACTACCAGCTTGCGGCCCTCCTCCGAGGTATCGATGGGATAAAACTGTGCCTGGTTGATGCGCGGAATGTAAATCTTGGCCACCCCTTCGCCAACGATCAGGGTGTGCAGCGCGGGATCGACCAGCTCGCGACGCAGGTAGCCCGGTTTCAGGTAGGCCAAGGTGCCGGACTCGATCTCGGTGTCGCCGAAGAGGACAAAATGATCGGTGGTCACCATCTTGGCCTCAAAAGAATCAAGCCCATCGTCGGCGGTTTCGATAGCCCGGAGCACGTCGTCGAGTCCAAGCGGAGTGATCTCTGTCTGCTCGGGGCTGGGAAAGATGAACAGGCCAGCGATGATGGCCCCGCAGATCAGGTCGTACTGCCAGGAACCGCGCGGCCAATTGAGAAATACCCACCTTCCCATCGTGCCCCATAGCTGTAGTCCGGCTCGTGCCATCAGCTTTTTCCCTCCACATCGACAATCCTACCATCGCGCATATGGATGGTCCGATCGGCGCGGGCGGCAATCTCGGGATTGTGAGTGATCATCAAGATGGTCTGGCTATGCTTCTCGTTGAGCGACTCGAAGACCCTCATGATTTGCAGGGAGTTGTCCGTGTCGAGGTTTCCGGTGGGCTCATCCGCCAGCAGAATTTCGGGCATGCCTACCAGGGCCCTGGCGATGGCTACTCTCTGCTGCTCACCAATCGACAGCTCATATGGCCGGCGACTGTCCTTATCGGCCAGTCCGACCCAACCTAGCAGCTCGCGCGCCCCCTCGCCGGCTTCCTTGCGGTCCTTCCACCCTTGAATCTCCTGAGCCAGACGCACGTTTCCCAGGGCAGAGAGCGTCGGGAAGAGGTTGAAGCGCTGAAAAACGAAGCCGATCCTCTCGCGGCGCAGAGCCGTGCGCTCGCTATCGCTCAGATGGGTGATATCCGTGTCACCCACGAAGACGCTGCCTCGCGTTGGATTGGTCATCCCGCCTATCAGATAGAGAAGAGTGGACTTCCCACAACCCGAAGGCCCCATGATCGAAACGAACTCGCCCTTCTTGATCGCCAGATCAATGCCGCAAACAGCGCGCACCTTGATCCTGCCGAGATCGTAGGACTTCTCCAAGCCCACCGTGCGCAGAATGCTGGGAGCGTCATCCATGGTCATTCGTGTCGTAGGGCCCGGACGGCATCCTGCCTGGCCGCCCGCAAGGCCGGGTAAAAGGCGCCCAACGTTCCACCCGCCAGGCCCAGAAGGACAGCGTAGATCAGCCACTCCATCGTGAACTCCACCGACAGGGTCTGGTACCGGCTGACCAGCACCCACCGCGCCAGATAGGCGAACCCTACGCCGACGGCCGCACCGATGGAGCACAGCAGGACCGACTCCCCGATGATCGTGCGCATGATGTAGGTCTTGGAAGCCCCCAGCGCTTTGAGGATGCCGATCTCCCGTGTTCTCTCGATGATAGAGGTGTACATCGCCAGCAAAATGACCAAAAACGACAGCACCACCGCGATACTCGAGATGGCGCCGTTGAACTGATCGAGTCCCACGATGTTCTCGCGTAGCACCTCGGCGTACTGCGCCATGAGCGTGCTCTCGTATCCCGGCAACTCCTGCCCGATGCGGTTGGCAACTGCACTCGGCTCGGTCCCGGAATCGACCTTCAAGAACACGACGTGGGTTTTGTTCGGCAGGCCGAGAATCTCCTGCAGGGTCGGCAGGGGAACCATCATTCTGGCCCCGATGCCGGCACGGTAGATGCCCACGATCGTCCAGTTCTGGCCGAGAATCTCAAGCTCCTGACCTACGCTCAAATCCTCGGTGCTGGCCAGCCTACGGTCAACAATGATCTCGTAGCCACTTTGCAGGCGGCGGCCATCGAGAATCTCCAATTGGCCCCCAACCCACTCGAACGGTTCAGGGTCGATGCCGAACATGTTGGTCGGAGCGTCCGCGACTTGTGAGGTGGTCCAGATCATCACCGGCGAGGCGCTGTCGACGCCATCCACCTCGAGCAGCCAGTCTACCGCTGAGGTCGGCATGGTGGTGTCGCTCAGTCCCAGAAGCGGCGAGGACCCGGCCGGGCGGAACATGATGTCGGCCCCGAGGGCCTGTATGCGGCCGGAGACCTCGTTGATGGTGCCACTCGTCAGGCCCACCAGCAGCATGACCGCTGTGACCTCGATGGCCACGGCGAGGATAGCGATAGCCGCACGCGTCCGCCGCTGGAAAATGTTGGCGCGGATCAAGGTAGGGACGTTGAAAGTCATGCTCAGGATATCCGTCGAGGGGACGGCCGGAAACGACCCAGAAACGAGGGCTCGGAATCCAGCAAAAACAAAGGGTGAGTATCCTCCCCAGTCTGCATCTCGTCAACTCTAGCGGCACTGATTGCCGCACCGATCACGGGACGGGGATGAAGGGAGATCCAGGGCCCGGATCACTGTCCCCTCCCCCACCCTGAGAGCGAAACTCGGCCATCGCCTCTTCGATGGTAATGGTGCGGTAGCCCTCGATCGGCTCGAGGCTGAAAATTCCAGCCTGCAGGGTCGGGTTGAGCCGGGTCTCTTCGATTTCGAATCTGAAGACCAACTCCTCCCAGGGGCGTCGGACATCGATCCTGCCAGGATAGGCGTCAAGGCCCGGCCCAAGGTAGCCGCCGTAGGATGCATCGAAAGACACCCTCCCATCGATCGCGAACGCCTCGATGCGCGCAACGCGCAGGTCAGTCCTGCTGATCGTGACGCGTCGACGTAGTGCAATCTCCCCCGTCGCATTCGTCTGCCACCAGGCAAGAACATATTTGTCAGGGTAAGTCTCGAGGGCCACCTGTGTGGTTGACGAATCGGCCGTGGGCAAGGGCTCAGGCAAGAGGGCCTCAGTGAGATGGTGCGGCCGCAGGGAAAAATATGGTCGTTCGGGTTCGGGAGCGGCAGGTGCTGAGGATATCCCCAGATAGGTCGTCGCGTGCGAGGGCACCCGCAGCAGGAACTCGGCCCCGTCGGCCGCAAGCGTGAAAATCTGCCCGACCAGGGTGCGATTTCCCTGCATACGAATAGCACCGGAGCGGGTCGCGAACAGCCGCACATCCACGTGGCGCTCGTCCTCGTTGCCGGCCCAGTACATTCGCAACTGCCCTTTGGCATAGAGCGCCGCCGCGGTCCAGGCATTGGCGTGCTCGATGAGCGTGGCTTCGTCGGCTTCGAGATAGACCGGACGCGGCCCCAAAGAGCTGACAGGCGGCGGACCGCCGCACGCCGTCACGGTTAGGCAGAGTGCCGCGCCTACGAGTCCGATTCTTTGAACGTGTCGTCGCTTCGCGCGCGACCCGGGGCTCGAGGATTTCGAGAACATGATGCGGGCCCTCAGTGCTGGCGGGCGATGACGAAATCCGGCAGTTCGGCGAGAGCTTCTTTGGCAGTCGACGGCGGCAGCCCCGCGAGCCCATCCTGGGATTTCCGGGAATAGGCCAGCGCTTCCCGGAGCGAATCCTCGAGGCAACCGTGCTCCTGCATGTCCGCGACCACCCTCGCAAAGCTCTCGGGAGTCAGCTCGGCATTACCCAGGCAACCTAGCGCATGCTCACGGGACTCGCCGGTTGCACGCTCGAGCAGGTAGATGAAGGGCAGAGTCACCTTGCCTTCGCGCAGGTCGGCCCCCGTCTGTTTGCCCAGACGATCAGGATCGGCGGCGTAGTCCAAGCAGTCGTCTACGAGTTGGAAGGCCATACCGAGGTTCCACGCGTAGATGACCAACCCGTCTTCGATCTCTCGCGGTGCACCCGCCAATACGGCCCCGGACAGGCTGCAGGCCGCGAACAGCGACGCCGTCTTACGATCGAGAATGTCGATATACATCTCCCTCGTCATGCTGGCGTCGCCGGTATGAGAAACATCGAGGATCTCGCCCTCGACCAGGCGACTCGTGGCATCGGCGAGGATCTGGACGATGCGGAGGTCGCCGAGGCTGACACTCATGGCCATCGAGCGGATGTAAATGTAGTCGCCGAGAAGCACGGCTACTTGGTTGCCCCAAATCTGGTTCGCCGAGGCATGACCGCGCCGCAACTGGGCTTCATCGAGGATGTCATCGTGAACCAGCGTCGCCGTGTGGATGAACTCGACGATGGCACCCAGCTCGATGTCGTCGTCCCCCTTGTAGCCGCACGCCTGGGCGCACAGCAGTACCATGGCGGGTCGCAGGCGTTTGCCGCCCGCATGGTGAAGGTACTCGGCCAGCCGGCGCACCAGCGCCACCTCGGAGTGAGAGGCGCGTACGATCTCCTCCTCGACGAGCTTGAGTCGATCCATGACGAGCTGGTAGGCCAGCGTCGAAGATGCGGATTTCTTGACTCCCTCTGCCGACAACTCAGCCCCCTATGTAAACGACGTCCGCGCCCTGCGGAATCTCGAAATCAAAGAGGCTCTCTGGAAGCCCTACGTCATACTCGATGTCATGAAACTGATAGTCAATGGTGTTGCTGATCCGATCCACCTGGACGAGTCGAGCGATGGTAGCAGTCATAGGCTCGATTTCGAGCACCAGAAAGTTAAAGGAAGCATCCTCCCGGCGCGGCCCCATATGCAGCTGGATGTTGCCCGGAGCCAGCTTGGGCCCCCAGTCCGTTTCTTCGATGTCGAAGTCCCTGAGCAAATCTCCCTCGCCGGCAAGATACATGATCGGGAGAAGGGACGCTTCCGATTCCTCGGTCTGGAATACCTGCACCTGATGATCATCGACGAGGTAGAAATAGGCCTCCTCACCCGCGGTGACCCATAGGTCGGCAGGCTCATCGTACTCCCAGCGCATACGGCCCGGAGGGCTAACGTAGAGCTTCCCCGAGCGCTCCACGATCACGCTGCCAAATCGGGTGAGTCGGCGCTGAACGAAGCTGGTCTCCACATCACCGCTCTCCCGGAGCCGTCGCTGCACCCGGTCGACGAGTCGCTCGATGCCCGGCCCAGGAAGATCATCCTGTACCGCAGCGGCACCTGGCCGGACAGCGGCAGGACCGGGCCATACCGCCGCAGTTACCGGCACGGAGACGAACAGGGCAAGAGCGAGGCAAAGGGCTCGGTCCGGGCGCAGGCGGATTCCTCCCGACGCCATCAATCCTCCTTGGATCTCGATCAGGCTGTAGCTGGAAAGCAGCGCGTTCACGGCTCCTGCTATCATACCTTGCCGGAGTGCTTGGGCGCGGTACAGCCCGATGACCAGGCGAGTCCTGGCGAACTACCTATCTCTGTTTGTGTCGAGCTCTAAGGAATTTCACTAATGCGTCCCAGGGTCCTCGTTGTCTCCCATATCGACCCCTCCGGCGTCCACGGTATGGCACCTGATATCAGGGCCATCAATGCCATGGGGGGGAAGCCGCTTCCGGTGGTTACCGGAATCACAACAGGCACTCCCTCCGCTCCCGAGAGATTCGACCCGGTCCCCATCCGGGTGCTCCGCCGCATGATGGATGCAGCGCTTGCGGAAGAGCCGCTGGCCGCGGTCATCGGACTGATTGCGCGCCGCCGTCAGGTCCGCGTGATTGCAGAGGGACTAGCAGATATCGGGCCACCAACCATCGTCTTGGCGCCGCTGAATTTGGAATTCGATGCCCGCCCTCTGCTGGGATGGGGGGCATTATCCGCGGTCGTCGGAAGCCTCGTACCCGAAGCCACCGCCCTGGTAGCTCCGGCCCTGCGGTCGAACGGCATCGTGACGCTGGCCGACCACTCACTCGGTGCCGTCAAGGCGGCTGGCCAGAATCTCCTCGCAACGGGCGCCCGCTCGGTTTGGCTGCGGGCCGCCAGCCATGAGGGCCGCAGCATCGACGTTTTTACCGACGGTAGCGGCGCCGGTCTGCTCGACTATCCAGAACCCAACCCTGAGGCTGAGCTTTCCGCGGCAGCAGCGGCGCTGGCCGGTCAGTTGGCGGTAGGGACGGCCCTGCGCTTGGCCGTCGACCGGGCCCACCGATACGCCTGCGCGCTCGATCGCGCGCCACACCGCGTTCTGGGGTAGAGGCCTGGAGTCAGGTCGGGCGAAAGCTCGGGCAAGCAGACGCTCGCACAGGTGACCTGCCACAGCCTCAGTCGGCTTCGAGGTAGTCGTCGGGGTCGAGGCGCGGGAACAGCGGCTCGCCGGGGCTCACCTGCACCGATCCGGGTGAGGACTCGAGCATCGAATCGAGCCGCCAATCCTCACGAGGCAACTGCCAACTCACCAGGTCGGCCATGGCCCTCGCCTTCTCGGGCATCATCGGACTCACCAACACGGCGATGTGGCGCAGGGTCTCGACGAGCTCGTACAAGACCGAGTCGAGCTCGGTGGCCCGATCGTCATCACGTGCCAGCTCCCAGGGCTTGTGGCTGTCGATGGCCAGGTTGGCGGCCGCCACCAACTCCCATGCGGCGGCCAACCCGCCCTGCAGGTCATAACAATCCATCGCCTGCCGATAGGTTCCCAGGACCTCCCGCGCCTTCTCGGGCAGCCCTGTGACGGAGGCTCCCGGCTCGGGAGCAGAGAGCCGGCCTTCGCGATACTTCTTCGCCATGGTC
>JAUWTE010000112.1 GCA_030609765.1 Acidobacteriota bacterium | reverse complement strand
GCGATCGAGATGTTCGGCACCCCGGCGCGCTGGAAAGAGCGGTCGTCACTGGATGGATAGACCGGGAACTCAACACAAGAGAAGTCCTGGTTGGCACAGACCTGCCAGGCGGCATCGTAGACGACCCCGTTGCCTTGGTTCTGGCCCGGACCGAAAAGCACCGCGTCCCCGGCGGCGGCGATGTCGAGGTTGATCATCGCGGCGGTGCGGGCTGCCTCCTCGGTCGAGGCGTAGTGGCGCGAGCCTAGGAGCCCGATCTCCTCCATGTCGAACAGCACCACACGAACGCGATGGTTGAGCTTGCGTTCCTGCAGGGCCTCGGCGACGCGGGTCACGATGATTGCCCCGGCGCCGTTGTCGACCATGCCCTCGGAGAAGCCCTCGGGTAGGGCAACGGCATCGAAGTGGGCTCCAACCACCAGGTCCCTAGTGCCCGAGCCGAAGGTCATGACGATGTTGCGGCCCTCGGACCTGGGCGAGCGCTCGGTGCGCTCGTTGGCGAACTCCTGAACCTCGTACGGGATACCGCGCTCTTCCAGGATGGCAATCAAGACCTCGAAGCGGGCATCGTTGGAGCTCTGGCGCAGGCGGCCGAGATCTTCGAGCAGCCCCGGAAGCGGTTCAATCGCATCGTCCGCCTGCACCGCGACTGATGCAGGCGGCTTCAGCAGGCCGGCAAGGACGACGCTGGCGAGTAGAACTCCCACCAGGAGCCCCACCCGGCGCCCGACAGAGGAGATGTCCGGACGGAATCGGAAGGGTCGGCGATCAGTCATTCGTGGCTCCTTGCAGTATCAAGACACAGTCAGGTCGGCAGTAGGCAGGAAGGCGGGCGCCTGGCGATGCCTGCTGGACCGCTCGTACGCGTACGCCAGCCGGATGAGCGTCGGCTCGCTCCAGGCTCGGCCAAAGAAGGAGATTCCCACTGGGAGACCGAAGATATAGCCGGACGGAACCGTGATGCTCGGGTAACCCGACACCGCGGCGGGGGTCGAGGACCCGCCGAGGAAGTGGTCGCCCGTGATCAGATCTATCGGCCAGGCCGGCCCAGCCGTCGGGGCGATGATGGCGTCGAGCTGATGCTCATTCATCACTTTGTCGATGCCTTCATCACGCGACAGGCGGTGGTTCTTCGCCAACGCGTCGAGGTACTCCTGGTCGGTCAGGGGCCCCTTCTTCTCGGCCATCAGCATGATCTCCTGGCCGAAGTAGGGCATCTCGCGCTCTTTGTTGGCCTCATTGAAAGCGATGACATCGGCCAGAGAATGGACGGGGGCCCCCGGGCCAAGGCTCTCGAGATAGAAGTTCAGGTCGGCCTTGAACTCATACAACATCACCTCGAACTCGCTGTCCCCATACTCGTCCGTATTGTCGAGGTTGGCGTTGTCGACGATGATCGCCCCACCCGTTTCGATCGTCGTGATGGCCGTCTCCATGAGCTCGTCTACCTTCTCATGGAAGCCGAAGAAGTTACGGGCCACCCCGATGCGCGCGCCACGCAGGCCGTTAGGCTCCAGGAACTGGGTGTAGTCGGTGTGCGATTGACCGCGGCTCTGTGAGGTTGCCAGATCGCGTGAGTCGACCCCCGTAAGCGCCCCCAGCAACGTCGCGGCATCGGCCACCGTGCGTGCCATGGGCCCCGCCGTGTCCTGGCTGTGAGAGATGGGAATGATGCCGGAGCGACTCACGAGACCGACCGTGGGCTTGATGCCGACGACGCCGTTGGCCGACGACGGGCAGACTACCGAGCCGTCGGTCTCGGTTCCGATGGCGATGGCACACAGGTTGCCCGAGACAGCCGCGCCCGAGCCCGCGCTCGACCCGCAAGGGGTGCGATCGAGGGCAAATGGATTGTGCGTCTGGCCGCCGCGGCCGCTCCAACCGCTGCTCGAGCGCGTCGACCTGAAGTTGGCCCATTCGCTGAGGTTGGTCTTGGCGAGAATCACGGCGCCCGCTTCACGCAGTCTTTCGGCGACGAACGAATCCCGTGCCGGAATCGAGCCGGCAAGCGCCAGCGACCCGGCCGTGGTCATCATCAGGTCGGCGGTGTCGATGTTGTCCTTGATCATCACCGGGATGCCGTGCAGTGGCCCGCGCGCCCCGCGTGAGGCCCGCTCTTCGTCGAGGGCGGCGGCGATCGATAGCGCGTCCGGATTGATCTCGAGCACCGAGTTGAGCATCGGTCCCGAGCGGTCGATCTCCTCGATACGTTGCAGGTACATCTCGGCGAGCGATCGAGCCGTGAGCTCCCCGGAGTCCATGTAGTCCTGCAGTTCGCTGACCGTAATCTCCTCGAGATCGATCGGGGCGGCGGTTCGTTGCAGGGCAGCAACATCAGAGTCCGCCCTTTGCCTCGCCATTGCCTGGGGTGTGAGCGCCATGGCGCTACCCATGAGGCTGTACTTCATGAAGTCTCGTCGTCGCATGTTGGCTTTTCCTGTTGTCCTTCTGACAGTGCGTGGGAGTCCCGCGCGCGATTTGCGGGGGACACACCAATATCGTCTCCTCAGAGGCTAGAATGGAACGCCTCCGCACATTGGTACAAGGGCAAGGAGAAAAGGAAATGGCTTCGAAAGCGCTCCCCGTCAACGAGCACAACATCGAGCGCGCGGTGCGCGTGCTCTTGGGAATCGGACTACTGAGCCTGGTCTTCATCGGGCCGAAGACCCTGTGGGGATTGATCGGCATCATGCCGCTGGCCACGGGCCTGATCGGCAGCTGCCCTCTCTACACGGTGCTTGGAATCAGCACCTGCCCGATGAAGAAGAGCTAGCCGGCATTTCTTTGCCGCGCTGCTGCGGGCGCGGGAAGATGCGCTGACCCCGCTGCTCTCCCCTTGGCACCTATTGCTGTGCCTCGCGCCAATAGGCCAACAGCTCGAGAAGCTTGCGGGCTCCCTCTCCGTCGTATGGAAGCTGTCCGCCCACCATGCCCTCCATCTCCTCCGGACGGTTTTCCATCACCCAATCCATGAGCTCGTCCATCACCGCGCCGACGGCATCCTGGCTTTCCTCCACGGGCGGCGACGGAAGGACTTCGGTGATCAGGCCATCGGTGAAGACGATTTTGGTGCCGGGCTCGTACACGATCTCTCCAATGCCGGCAAGCTGCAGCCACGTGCTCGTTTCGACGAAATCATTGATTGTGACCGTGGTGCTGGACCCGGTGCCGTCGATCTCGATGCCAGTAAAGGAAAGCTGACTGTCCGTGACGGCCTCCCATTCGAACCGGGGCCGCAGATCCTCTCGCCTCATAAGGGCCGTGCTCTGGGGCACCTCGAAGATGACCTCTTCGGCATAGAACGCGAGCTCTGCCTCGATGTCGTGGCGATTGTGGGCCTCGATATAGGCGCTGAAACGCTCTCTGACCTGGCCCTCGTCCTCGATACCTCCCTCTTGGCCTCCACAAGCTAGCGTCAGTGACGCCAAACAGACGGCCAGCCCCGCTGCCCCGAGCACTCGCATTGCGCTTCGCCCCTTCTTCATTCTCAGTCCGAACCTCCCAGCGGATCGCGGCTGCGCCAGCGTAGGGAGTACGGATTGCAGTAATCCAGTCGTGATCGACCGGGTCATTCTACCTGCCCGAGCGGCAGGAGTTGGTCATGATCGGGAACGACCCGCAGTCGGGAATCATCTCGGTGCGGGGACATCCCCCTGCACAGCTCTTATACTGGTTGAGTAGTCCACATGGCATCGATTCACGCAGAGAATGGAAGGACTCAGCGTTGCAGGCCGCATCCACGGCGCATCCTGGTCGGTTCTGGCATGAGATGGAGGACGGTCGCATCCAGTGCGACCTGTGCCCCCGATATTGCCGGCTCACCGACGGCCAGCGCGGCTTCTGCTTCGTGCGCGCGTGCGAAGGCGGCGAGATCGTGCTTACCACCTACGGCCGGTCGAGCGGCTTCTGCATCGACCCGATCGAAAAGAAGCCTCTGAACCACTTCCTGCCGGGCACCCCCGTGCTCTCGTTCGGCACCGCTGGCTGTAACCTCGGCTGCCTGTTCTGCCAGAACTGGGACATCAGCAAGTCGAGGCAGTTCGACCGCCTGGCCGACCAAGCATCGCCGGAGAGCCTCGCCCAGGTGGCGGCCGATCTCGACTGCCGCAGCGTCGCGTTCACCTACAACGACCCGGTCATCTTCCACGAGTACGCGGTGGATGTAGCACAAGCCTGCCGTGAGCAGAGCGTGAAGAACGTGGCCGTAACGGCCGGCTACGTCTGTGCCGAGCCACGCGAGGAGTTTTACCGTTGGATGGACGCCGCGAACGTGGACCTGAAGGCGTTCACCGAGGACTTCTACGCCAAGACCTGTGGGGGGCATCTGGAGCCTGTGCTCGAGACGCTCATGTATCTGAGGCATGAGACCGACGTCTGGTTCGAGACCACGACGCTGATCATCCCGGGACTCAACGACTCGGAATCCGAGATCGAGGAGATGACCCAGTGGGTGGTCGAAAACCTCGGCCCCGATGTGCCCATGCACTTTTCCGCCTTCCACCCCGACTGGAAGCTGCTCGATCGGCCGGCAACGCCGCCGGCAACGCTCACGCGCGCCCGTCGAATCGCCCTGAAGAACGGGGTGCGATATGCCTACACGGGCAACGTCGTCGATCCCGACGGCGACTCCACTTTCTGCCACGAATGCGGCCAGCTCCTGATCGGCCGCAACTGGTACGTGATGACGGCCTGGGAGCTCACACCGGAGCTGGCTTGCCCGAGCTGCGGCACACCCTGTGCCGGCGTGCTCGAGCCCCGGCCCGGTGACTGGGGCGCCAAACGGCAGCCGGTGCTCATCGGAGGCTAGACGCCCGCGCAGCCACGACCCGCTGACCACTCGTCTCGAGTTAGCTCGAACTCCATCAGGCAATCAGTAGGTTTCCACCTCGGCTCGGTGTTGGGGTAGATGCGGGTGAGTCCGAAACCGTTCTTCTTCAGCACCTGTTGGGAGGCGACGTTGCGTTCCAGAGGCGTGGCGAACACACACTCGACGCCGAGCTCGCCAAAGGCGATCTCCAGAAGTTGGCGGACGGCCTCGGTCGCATAGCCCTTGTTCCAGAAAGGACCGCCGACCCAGTAGCCCATCTCCGCGCAACCTTCCCTGGCGTTTCTCTCTTCAAAACCATCCTCTTCGGAGCTACCGCCCTCAGGTCCTCCCTTCTGCGATGGGGCCGTTGCACCCGCTCCGGTGAGCCCGATCATCCCCACGACCTGCCCGTCATCACGCACGATCGCGAACGCGAAAGTCTCGCCCGCCTCGTGCAGGGGTACCGCCCGCGCGATCCAGGTGGCCGCACCATCTTCAGGATAGGGATTGGGCATGCGGGTCATCCCGACGATGTCGGGATGGCTGGTCACCAATTCCTGCACCTCGCGGACATGCTGGCGGCCAACCGGCTCGAGATGGATCGAAAGGTCCATAGTCCTTATCCGCCGGGTCGGCCGACGACCAGCAACGCCAGGAACCGCTCCTGACCCTCGATGCCGAGGATCTGCTTGACCTCCTCGTCCTTGAAGGCGCCAACGACCACACTCCCGAGTCCCAGGGCCACGCCTTGGAGAGCGGCGTTCTGCAGCGCGGCACCGGCCTCCATGTCGCCGTACCGCACTGCGCGCTCGCCGTAGTGGTTGCGGGTGCTAACCCGCACGGCCGCAACAGCGATCACCAGCGGCGCAACGCCTATAAACTCCTGCCCTCCCGTCGCACTCACCAGAGCAGGGCGTACGTCGGTGGGCGCATCTGCCCCGCCTTTCGTACCGCTCTCGGTGTCAAGCGGGGCGACGGAGGCGAAAGGAGCGTCCGAGACGACCGGGGCAACCGGGGCGACCGAGGCGACCGGGGCGACCGACTCCAGCCGATGCCCTAGCGGGTGGTACTTGAAGACCCCCGACGGGATCCCTTCCACCGAGCCGGCGGCAACGTAGAGCTCGATCGGGAAGGTGGCGCCCGCCGAGGGCGCGGTTCGCTCCTTTTCGGGGCCGGTGATTCCCTGCGCCGCCCAAAGTAGCTGGGAGACCTCTTCGAGGCTCAAGGGATCGGGACTGAACGACCTCACTGACCGACGCCGCTCGAGAGTTTCTTCGAGCGGGATCTTGCCGGTGGTGTCGGGCGCCGGTAGCACAATGCCTTTCATCGGTTCGTCTCCCGCCCCGTCTATTCGGAGTCGAATTCGTCGATGGCCGGCGGCAAACACAGCGTCACGACGTGGCCGGCGGCGGGCAGGCCCACCAGGATGGCGCTGATGATCTCCTCGCGGCTTGCCCCCACCTGCTGGGCCAAATGCACATGGAAGGGAATGCCGCTGTCGCGGCCCAGAGCGGCAAGCACGGCCAGGTAGGCCAGGTGCTTGGTCTTGTCATCCAGTGCGCTCGCCCGGTCGAGCCCCTGTACCGCCGACATCCACGCTTCCGCGTGCTCGGGCGCCTCCTGACGGAACGCCTTGAACGCCTCACTCACCAGCTTCATGGGGTCACTCATAGTTCAACTCCTTCTCGCCGTAGGTCGGTGAACTGACCACCACTCACGAGCTCGTTGCTTGCTCCACAGCTCATCGAGGGGCACTGCCCCCAGGTTCTCGTCGAGATCGTCGACATTCTGGGGACGGTTGTCGGGGTCCTTTTCCAGGCAGGAGAGGATGATCTCTTCCAGACGCGAGGGAATCTCGATTTCGCTGCGCTCGGACGGCGGTACCGGCTGGGTTCGCGTGTGGTGAACCATGGTTTCCATCGGGGTGCTGCCTTCGAAGACGAGCTGCCCGGTCACCATCCAGTAAGCAACACAGCCCATTGCGTAGATGTCGGAGCGACCATCGGCGGGTCGGTGGCCGAGTATCTGCTCCGGTGACATGTAGGCGGGCGTGCCTCCCGTGACATTCGCGGCTGTCAGCTTCTGGTCGTCTATCCTCGATTCCTCAGCCCCCTTCACCAATCCGAAGTCCAGAACCTTGACGAAATCGTAGTCGCGACCGTAGTGGCAAACATATAGGTTGGCCGGCTTGACGTCGCGATGAATGAGGCCGCTTTCATGCGCCTCACCGAGCGAGTGACAGATCTGCCGCAGCAGGTGAATGACTCGCTCGGGGCGAACCGGGCCCCACTCCTCGACCAGGTGCTCCATATCGAAACCCTCGAGGAGCTCCATGACGTAATAGAACAGTCCCTCGTCGGTCATGCCGAAATCGAACAGATCGATGGTGTGCTCGGAGTGCATCATCGAAGTTGCCTGTGCCTCGCGCTTGAAGCGCTGCACCAGCACCGTGACGTCGTCGTTGCTGCCGCCGATGACCTGCGGGCGCATCACCTTGATGGCGGCGGGCCGGGACAGGAGTCGGTGCTCGGCCAGCCACACCTCTCCCATGCCGCCGCTGCCGAGACGCTCCTGCAGCCGGTAGCTACCCAACTCCGTTGCTCGTGCGACTTCCTGGTGCATGCCGTGCAGAACGCGCGAGCCGAACACCGCAATCGCCACACAGATGAGCGGATCGAGCGTTATCCCCACATAATCGAACACATTGAAAGGGATCGTGCCGTTCAGGTTCAGAATGAGAACCGACAGCGGGGCAGTCGCGGCGGCAGCCAAGCCCGTAGCCAGGGTGCGGCGGGGCGGGCTGGGGATAATCAGAGGGTAGGTGACGATGATGAGCCCGGTCCAGGTCGCACTGGGCAGCCAGCCGGTGTCCACGTAAACCCGCCAGATCGACACGTACGAGATCATGAAGCACAGAGCCACCTCATAGACGAGGCCCAGGTTCAGAGCCTGAGAGTCGCTGAGGAACTTGACCCTTGTGACCAGATACAAGACCAGAGTCATCAGCAGGCTGGTGCCGAAGAATGCCGCAAAGGCGAGGAAGCTCGCGCGCGGGATGCGTCCGTCCAGAGGAACCAGAATGACGACGAGGACGAGGGAGATCGACCAGAGGACAGAGAAGAGGATCGCCAACCGGCCGAGGCGCTCGCGTGCTTGCTTCAGCTGAGTCGGCGGCAGCGCCCAACCGGAGATCAGGTGTCCCCGGACGGTATCTGAGGCGCGTTCCAATACGGTGATGTGCTTTGGCATGATCAGAACCCAGGGGAGCCCAGGAACCTTCTACCGGCTGCAGCTACCGGCTGCAACTACCGCCGCCTGCCCTCTTCCTCACCCACAGGTTCTATCGTCGTTCTGATACCACCGTACCCGGTCTCAGTATCGATTTCGATGAACAGGGGCTTTTCGAAACGCAGCGTGGTGATGACGT
>JAUWTE010000420.1 GCA_030609765.1 Acidobacteriota bacterium | reverse complement strand
TCGTGAGGGATGCGCGATCGACACGATGTGCGTCGATGCCGCCGCATCATCGAGGCTGCGAAACGGGCGCCAGCCGAGGCATGCCAGGCCGTCGATCAACCGACCCGCGAGTGCCCGAGAGTGAGCCTCGATTCGCGCCACTCCCAAAGACAGGAGCTTGTCGACGGCGACGGTCAGCCCTGCCATCGTGACGTAGGACATGGTGGATTGGGTGAAACGCCGGGCGTCGTCGGCAATGAGCAGGTTCATCGCATCGAACAGGAAGGGCTCGGGAGCACCCATCCAACCAGGGAAAGGTGGAGCAGCCTCGAGCAATCGAGAGGATACGGCGGCGAGCCCCACTCCTCCATGACCGCCAAGCCACTTGTAGCCGCTGCACACCACAGCCTCGGCTCCCCAGGTGGCTGCATCGACCGCAAGAGCACCCGCGGCCTGGCTGGCGTCGACGACAAGGCTCGCGCCGATCGCGCGCGTGGCTTCACGCAGACGAGGAACGTCCACCGAGGTACCGGTCGAATACTGAACCTGGCCGACGGCAAGCACCGAGGTTCGGTCGTCGAGAGCTTCGAGCAGGCTGTTCGTGAGGTCGACCGTTGGCTCATCGGCCACAAAGCGGAGCTCGCAGTCGCCGCGAGCGGCCAGGCGGAGCCACGGACGTGTTACTGCTGGAAAGTCGGTGGCGACAGCCACCACTCTGGATCCTCGCTCCGGCGCGAGCAAGTACGGGAGTTGTCCCAGGAGCTCACTCGCACCGCCTACAATGGCCACCTTCTGGGCGTCGGTCCCCAACACGCGTGCCCCGCTCGCACGCAGGGCAGCGGAATAGGCGACCTCTTCCTTGTCGGACATGAAACGATTGCCGTGCCGGGCCACATCGTCGAGGAACGTGTGCATGGTCTCGACCGCGGGGCGGCCGATCAGCCCGAGGGAGGCCTGATTGAGGTAGACGGATCTCTCGAGGGTAGGGTAATCGGCGCGCGGAAGAAGGGAAGGAATCATAGCGGTGCCAGAATCCGTGGAGAGCTGAGGCCGAGGGCGCCTATTCCCCTTCGGCTACCTCCTTCGCCTCGTCGAGCCATCGCTTCACATCGGTCGTGGACATTCTCGCGGCGGTAAAGGCACGGAACGCGCGTTCCAGGAAGCCGACGTCGCCCGTGATGTCGCTGCGGCCGACATTCTCCGAATCGGTGTCACCCTGTGCGTCCTTCAATTCCGTAATGCGCTCGTCGGCCTCAGAAATCTTCGCCTGGACAGCGGTCGTAGACATCCTTGCCGCCGTGAACGCGCGGAATGCTGGATCAAGGAATGAACGCCACTGCTGCACGCGTGCGAGGTCGTCGCCGCGGCCTGGTCCCTCCTCCTGAAGGGGTGTCAGCCCGCCAGCGGTGATGATGGCTGGTGCGGCGGCAGATAAGACGACAAAAAGCGCGACCATCAACGACAACGAGCGAGATCTGTGCATGATTTCCTCCTCGGCGGACATCTCCCTCCTAGTCTAGCCGACAGATCGATTATGCCTGAGTCTCTTGTGGACTTGACGGCGTGTCATGAAATCGTAGAATGCGGTTTCGCCGTGCTGGAATTCGTCTCATTCAGATTTCCGGTTGCGGATTTCCCTACGAAATCTCGTTCGCTGAAGCATGCCCCGAAAAGGAGTTTCTCGTGCCGAATCAACGCGTTGGTTCCATGTTCGTTATTTGCCTGATGGCAGCGTTTCTGACGCTACTTGCCGGCCCCTCCTTTGCCCAGGAAGAGGAAGAGGTGCCGCAGCAGAACTGGTCCAACTCGACCGACCTGAGCTGGGTGTTGGTCAAGGGCAACGCCGACACCAACACCTTCCAGGTTCGTAATGTCTACAAGTACAAGTGGACGAACTCCGAGCTCAGTTGGGAGGCAGGCATTCTCCGAGCCGGATCGAGCGACGATCTATACGCCGTCGGGACCGAAGAGAACTTCGAGGTCATCGAACCGGAGCCGACGCTCGACAACAACCGCCTCTACAGCAAGCTTCGCTTCATGAGGACGATCAACGATCATTTCTTCTGGTATGTAAGTGGGGACAGCTCTAGAGACGAGCCATCCAGTATCAACAGCCAGATCATCGGCTCAGGTGGCGTCGGCAACACCTGGATTGAGCGCGAAGGACTCGTTTTCCGCACCGCCTACGGCGCCAACTACACCAACGAGGATCTCGATCTCGAAGGGGTGAGCAACTTCGCGGGCTATCGCCTTTTCTACCAGCTCGAGGCAGGCGTCGCTGAGAGCACGAAGATCGAGAGCGAGCTGACTTTCGACGGCAGCTTCGAGGTCGGAAACGACATCCGCCTCGACTCGCTGAACAGCGTCACCGTGGCCATCACCGACACGGTCGCCCTGAAAGCCAGCCTACGCCTGCTCTACAGGAACATCCCGGCGCTCGAGGATATCGACCTGGAGGACCCCGATTTCGGCATCGTCATCGGCGAGGTAATCGTGCCCAAGGAGAAGCTGGACTCGACCTTCGCAACGTCACTCGTGATCAACTTCTAGCCACGACCCGTTGAGGAATCCAGGCTAGCCCGGCAGGACTCAGCCGGAGAGAAGCTCGTCGATTACACCGGAGAGAAGCTCGTCGATTACAGAGGTCGCTGCCGCCAGCCGTTCGTTGCGATTGCCCTGTATCTCGACGAATCGAAAGCCGCCGTCGGTGAGCGCGCGGCGGAAGAGCTCCTGCATTTCCTCCCGGCGGTCGCCGCGGTCCCTCTGCTTGCCGTCGGGAACCCACGGGACATCGATTCCGGCCAGCAGGTAGAGGTCAGGAGCGCGATTACTCAGGGTGCTCACAATCCAGCCAGGGCAGTCGCCGTAGTAGTGGCGACTGTAGACCACGGTGCTGAGCAGATCGGTGTCCTGGATGAGAAAGTCCGAGGCCTCGGCTAGGGACGCTTCTTCGAGGGCAACCTGGCCACGCGCGATCGCCTCGACGTCCTCATAATCGGGCGCAGAGCCCTTCGCGAGTACGAACCGACGGGCGTATTCCGGCACCCAGATCGACCGGTAGTGACCTGCAAGGGCCTCAGCCAGCGTGGATTTTCCGGTGCACTCGGACCCTGTGACGACAATCCTGATCATGAGGAGGCCTTGCCCGTGGGCGACATCTCCGGGTCCGTCATCGAAAGCCTCCACGATCGTCGCCACTGCACGTAGCCCAAAACCGCGAGAATGAGGAAGCTCGCATAGAGACCTGCGGTCAGGTAGAGCTCCATGTACAGGAACATGCTGACGTAGAGCACATCGACAGCCAGCCAGAGCAGCCAGTTCTCCAGCAGCTTGCGGGTTTGCATCCATTGGGCCGCGATGCTGAAGGCTGTCAGCGTCGAGTCCATGTACGGTAGCGACGCATCGGTGAAGCGACTCAGCACAAAGCCGAGCGTGAGTCCGGCGATCGTCGCGACGACGAGAAGCACTGCCTTCGTTTTGGCCGATGCCCGCGACACCCTCAGAGCGCTGTGCTCTTCGCCGCCGTGTAGCCAGGCCCACCAGCCGTAGGCGGCGAGAGCGAAGTAGAGGCCTTGCAAGCCCATGTCTGCGTACAGTCGGGCCTCGAAAAAGACGATCGAGTAGAGTGTGACGCCGACCATGCTGAGCGGCCAGCACCACACCACCTGTCGGGTAATCAGGTATACGGCCGCCAGGGTGATCACCACGGCGACCATCTCGAGGGAAATCAAGATCGGCTCGTCAGTTCCTCAGAAGCCCAGCTCCAGCGACACGACAAAGTT
>JAUWTE010000332.1 GCA_030609765.1 Acidobacteriota bacterium | reverse complement strand
GGCCCAACCCCCCGGGCCCGCCCCTCAACCCTTTTTTGGGCAATCTCCTTTAACGAGGAGATTTTTTTTGGGTCGCGCCTGGGTCTCTCGATTGACCATGATTCGAGCCGCGTAGCCGTGATCCATTGAGAGATCAAGGCTGATTGTGTTATCCAGTTCGTGTCGGTTGGCTGAGAAGGGGTTTCCGGTCGTCCGGCGGTGAGCGCTTGTGTGCTTCATCTAGAGCCTGTGTGTCTCATCTAGAGCTTGCGCGTCTCTTCAAGAGGAAGGGCAAGGGCCTGAGGATGCCGATCCTGCGGTTGGACAAGGTGGCCAAGTCGCTGCCGTTCGGTTTCTGGCTGCGCCACAAGCAGATACTTCACGATGTGAGCCTCTCGGTGGAAGAGGGGGAGGTGTATGGCTTCCTCGGCCCCAACGGGGCCGGCAAGACCACGACCATGAAGTGCCTTCTGGGGCTTCTGCACCCGGATGCGGGCACGGTGGAGATTTTGGGCGAGCACGGGCCGACACTGGCGGCTCGGCACCGACTCGGCTATCTGCCGGAGCAGCCTTATTTTTATCCGCATCTATCGGGCCGCGAGCTGCTCGCCTACTTCGGCCGCCTGTTCGGCATCAAGGGTAAGGACCTCAGGCGGCGTTGCGACGAGCTCCTGGAGCGCGTCGGCCTCACCAAGGACGCCGACAAGCTGACCCGGCAGTACTCGAAGGGCATGTTGCAGAGGCTCGGCATCGCCCAGGCGTTGGTCAATGACCCCGACCTGGTTCTGTTCGACGAGCCCATGACGGGACTCGATCCAATCGGACGGCGGAAGGTCAAGGACATCATCTTCGACATTCGCGACCGCGGCGCCACCGTCTTCTTTTCCAGCCACATCCTCTCGGACGCCGAGGCTCTGTGCGACCGCATTGGCCTGTTGATCGGGGGGCGGGTGATCAGGGAGTCGTCGTTGGCTGGACTCCTCGAGGAGCAGGTTCAGTATTGGGACGCGGCCAGTGATGGGGTGGCGCCCGACGCTGTGCCGGGCTTCGATCCGCACTCCTCGCAGGGTGACCACCACTACTATCGCCTCGCCGATGAGGAAGAGGTAACCCGCTGGGTGGACGCGGTGCGTTCCGCCGGCGGGAGTGTTTTTCGGATCGCTCCGCAGAGGACCACGCTCGAGGATTACTTCGTGGCCGCGGTCAGAGAGGACGAGGATCGATGAAGGACGCGCTGGTTGCGATTGCCACGCACACCTTCAAGGAAGCGGTGCGCGACCGCATCCTGGTGCTCTTCGTCGTTTTCGCGGTCCTGTTGATGGGGTTCTCCACGGTGCTCTCGTGGCTCACCGTGGGGAGCGAGCTGAAGATCGTGACCGACATCGGCCTGGCGGCCCTCGCCTTCTTCGGCGTGCTGGTGGCTATTTTCATCGGTATCACGCTGGTGCACAAGGAGGTGGAGAAGCGCACCATCTACGCCATACTCGCCAAGCCGGTGCCACGCTGGGTGTTCCTGTTCGGCAAGTACCTGGGGCTGATGCTGACGCTGGCGGTGGTTCTGGGACTGATGGCGATCTTCTACCTGGCTCTGGTCACCTGGAAAGGCGGAACCTTTCCGGCCCACCTGCTGCCGGCGATCTGGTTGACCTACCTGGAGGTGTCCGTGATCACCTCCGTTGCCATCCTGTTTTCTTGCTTCACCACCCCCATGCTTGCGGCGGTATTCACTCTCGGCACCTTTATTCTGGGGCATCTCTCCTGGGGGCTTCGGGAGCTGTCAGCGGAGCTCACCGGGGCGGCGAGCTGGCTGGCGATTGGCATTTACTATCTTCTGCCTGACCTGGAGACCTTCAACGTGCGCCCGCAGGTGGTTCATGACCTGGCGTTGCCACGCGGCTATCTCCTCGAATCGTTCATCTACGCCGCCGCCTACACGATCGGCATGTTGCTGCTGGCCGTGATCCTCTTTCGGCGCCGCGACCTGAAATGAGCATGCGTGACTTCGTGCGTGGGCAGCGAGGGGTCGCCGCGGTACTGATCCTGTGGCTGGCGTTCGGGGCTAGCTTGGCGGTCTGGGTGATCGCGCAGCGCGCCGTTGACCATCGCCGCGATACCTGGCCGGAGGCCTACCCACTGATGTTTCTACCTTCGGGCCAATACCTGAAGGTCTCGAGCCTGGGGTTCAGCGTCTTGCTGGCGGATGTGATCTACCTCTGGAGCATTCAGTACTACGGCCACCATCGCACCGAGGAGGGTCGCAATTACCTGTGGCATATCTACGACGTCATTACAGAGCTCGATCCTCACTTCATCGACGCCTATCTCCTGGGGGCGTTGATCATGGCCAGCGACATGGCTGATTCCGACCTGGCCATCGAGCTGCTCGAGAAGGGCATGGATCACAACCCGGATGACTGGATCCTGCCGCTCGACGCCGGCTTCTACGCCTACTTGAACCTGCAGGACCCGGAACGGGCGGCCATCTATTTCGATCGAGCGTCCGCCGTTGCGGGCGCGCCGCCCCAGATCGCCCGCCTGCACGCCCACATGTTCGAGGAGGCGGGAGACCTGATGGCGTCGTTGCAGTTCTGGATCGAGATCTATGAGGGGGCCGAAGACGAGCGCGTCGAGTCGATCGCCTGGCAGCACATCTACGACCTCAGAGTGAGGCTGGATTTGCGGGCCCTCGCTGCTGCCGTGGATCGCTTTCAAACCGAGCGCGGGCGCACACCCTCCTCGTTGCAGGATCTGGTGAGGGCCGGATACTTGCGTGGCACGCCGGAAAACCCGAACGGTAGTCCCTACCTCTACAATCCAGTCACTGGGCAGGTCACGGATCCAGAAGCCGGCCAGCGCAGGGCCGCGCAATGAACGCGCAATGAACGCGAGAGGGCTATGTCCTACAGCGAGCTGCTAGCCGAGATACCTGTTTCCTTCCTCGTAACCGCGGCGGCGATCTTCGGCCTCTGTATTGGCTCATTCTTGAATGCGGCCATCTACCGGTTGCCGCTGCGCGTCAGCGTGTCGAAGCCACGGTCGTTCTGCCCGCACTGCAAGACCACCATTCAGTGGTACCGGAACATTCCGGTGGTCTCATACATCATGCTGGGTGGCCGCTGCGGCGAGTGCAAGGAGCCGATTTCGATCCGCTATCCGCTCGTCGAGTTGGCGGGGGCTTTCATCTTCGGTGCTTCGGTTTGGCGCTGGGGTGTGTCGTGGGCCTCGTTGAGCGCCATCATCTTCGCCTGCACCATGCTCCTGCTCGCGCTCATCGATGCCGACCATCGCATCCTTCCCAACGTCATTACCTTGCCGGGCATTCTCGTCGGCCTGATGCTGTCGTTCGTCAACCCGCGCGTTATCTGGTGGGACGCACTCGTGGGTTCGGTTCTCGGCGGCGGCCTGCTCTACCTTGTGGCCTGGATCTACCTGAAGGTGCGGGGCCAGGAAGGGATGGGTATGGGCGACGTGAAGATGATCGCCATGATCGGCGCGTTCATTGGCTGGAAGGGAGCGCTGTTGACGATTTTTCTCGGTTCCCTGATCGGTAGCGTGGTGGGCATCGCGCTGATGGCGATCAAGGGCCGAGACTGGGACTACGCCCTACCGTTCGGGACCTTCCTGGCGCTCGCCGCTGTGATCGTCGATTGGTTCGGATCCGAGCTTTTAGGCTGGTATTGGGGCCTCTTCGGCACTCTGTAGCCCCATGTAGCCCATGCCAAAAAGACAGGTCACGATTGCGCGTGCGCGATTGCGCGCGGGGTGAGAAAGGGGTGGATTCGGCCCCTCTCGGATGGTTACTGTAGATATCTGTAAAGAAGTGTATCTAACCGAACCGAGCTAGCCATGATCACGACAATCGCAGACCATTTGCCGGCCCGTTGGCGGGCGGCCGACCGAGGCTTCTCGCTCATCGAGTTGATTGTGGTCGTCGGCCTGCTCGGCCTCATTGTTCTGGTGGGGATGCCCGCGCTCGATGATTGGCTCGAGCGCTACCGTGTTCGCTCGGCAGCCCAGAACCTTGCGGCCAACATGCAGCTCCTGCGCATGCGGGCAGTGAGCCGGAACCGTCAGCATCGCATCACTTTCAGCGCGGCCAACAGCCAGTACACTCTTTTCGAGTCAGATGGCGGCGGAGGGTGGACCCAGCTCGAGCCGCTACCGAACACGTTGCCGCAGGGGGTGACCTTCAGCTCGACACTGGGTGATCCCATTCAGCTAGCGTTTGGGGGGAACCCCGATATCGCGATCTTCCACCCTGACGGCAGCGTCAACGATCGCCTGGCCCAGGACAATCCGGTCTTTCTGACCAATATCCGTGGAGAGGCATTCCGGGTGATCATCAACCAAGTCACGGGTAGGGTCCGGGTTCTCGAGGGCGAGGCTTAGCAAAGGCCTGAAGACCATCTGAAGATCCCCTCTCGGGATAGGTGCGTCCGCCTCGGGCCGAATACCCTCTTTCCCCGAGCCGAGTTTTAATCGGGCGGCGGAATACGTGCGCGCGTGGCCATCTACATGGGTGGGAGGTACCACTCATGGACCGAGGCTTCACACTACTCGAGGTTGTCGTCGCCATTG
>JAUWTE010000486.1 GCA_030609765.1 Acidobacteriota bacterium | reverse complement strand
TCGTGCGCTCCTGGCGACGCGCGAGAGCGGCGGCTCTGGGGTCATCGTAGACCCCACCGGCTACATCGTCACCAACGCCCACGTTGTTGTAGGTGCCCGTCGGGTGCAGGTACGGCTGCCCGCGGCCCTGGGTGCCGAAGGCAGAGGAGGGTCGATCCTCAAGCCGAGCGGCGAGCTCGTCGGGGCCATGGTTATCGGCACCGATCCCGAGACTGACCTTGCGGTCCTGAAGGTACAGCGCGAGGGTCTTCCGTTTCTCGACCTTGCTGATTCCGATGAAGCCGGCCCCGGGATGATCGTGCTCGCCTTCGGCAGCCCATTCGGCCTCGAGAGCTCCGTGACGCTGGGCGTCTTGAGCGCTACGGCCCGTCAGCTCCGCCCGGAAGACCCGATGATCTACCTACAGACCGATGCGCCGATCAATCCGGGCAACAGTGGAGGGCCGCTGGTCGACGTGCGCGGGCGCGTCATCGGGATCAACACCATGATCTTCTCGCAATCCGGAGGCAACGAGGGTATCGGCTTTGCTGCGCCCAGCAATATCGTCCGCTTCGTCTACGAGCAGATTCGCGAGAACCGCCGCGTACGCCGCGGCATTGTCGGCATCAATGCGCAGACGATCACGCCGCTGATGGCAAAGGCTTTGAGCTTGCCGCGTGATTGGGGCGTGATCGTTACTGACGTCTACCCTGGCGCACCCGCGGCCATGGCAGGTGTTCGTCACGGAGACATCATCGTGTCACTCGAGGGCAGGCTGATGGAGAACGCCCGCCAATTTCGCGTCAACCTGTACGGCAAGAAGATCGGAGCACCGGTGGCGATCGAGGTCCTTCGCGATGGCCGTACGCAGAGCCTCCAGGTGCAGGTTGTGGAGCGGCAGGATCAGGCCAACCAGTTTGCGGCGATGGTCACGCCCGAGCAGAATTTGGTCGAGAAGGTCGGCCTACTCTGTCTCGATCTCGACGAGAATATAGCCCGCATGCTGCCCAATCTGCGGATCAACTCGGGTGTGATCGTGGGTGCGCGCCAGAGCGGCTCGCGGCAGGCGGCCGGCTTTGTGCCCGGCGACGTCATCCACACCGTGAATGGCAAGTCGGTGATGACTCTCGTGGACCTGAAGAGAGAGATTCAGGCACTGCTGCCCTTGTCTCCGGTTGTCGTTCAGGTAGAACGCCGCGGCATCTTCATGCTGATCGTGTTTGAAATCGAGTAGGGTTTGTTCGGAAAGTTGTTCCAAGCAAGACAAAATGGAGTGTTGAAGCGTGAATGAGGAACTCCTGAAGACTCTGGGCCAGCAGCTCCCGATCAAAACTCGTAGCGGTTCCCGGCACCTCGACTACGTTGTCGACGTCAAAGACGACGTGGTTGTCCTCGCCACCAATCCGGACGGCTCGGGGAGACGCACCATTCTCGCCCTGCGCGAGATCGAGTCGTTTACGACGGGCATGCAAGAGGCGGCGGCGGACATCAAGTATCGGTAGCCCGCCCGAGCGGCCGCCACCAAGGGAACAACGAGGTGGCCCGCGAAGCAGCCCGCCCCCGCGGCAAAGCCGCGAGGGCGGACGTTCAATGCTCGCTTGTAGAGGACGACTCCCGACAGAGTGCTGAAAAACCGCCGGGAATCCGGTTCAGCTCCTACTGGCCCTCTTCGGGGCTCGGCGGCAGGGCCGGCGCCAGCTTCGACCACGCCGGCACCTCACCTGTCAGCGCTTCCATGAAGGCCAACAGGTCGGCTTTCTCCTCTTCCGTCAGATTCAGAACGCTCATCTTGGGATCGAGCCACTCGTTCGGGTGCCCACCCACATCGTAGAAGTCGATGACCTCCTCGAGGGTCGCCTGGCTGCCATCGTGCATGTAGGGAGCAGACAGGGCGGCATCTCGCAGGGTCGGGGTCTTGAACGCCCCCTTGTCAGCCTCGTCGCCGGTCACGACGAAACGGCCAAGGTCGGGCTCCTCGGCATCCATGCCGACGCCGATGTTGTGGTAGAGGCCGGCGAACGCGGCGTCGGTGAAGTTGACGCCTACATGACACTGCGAGCAGCCCGCCTTGCCCATGTGCAGCTCTTGGCCACGAATGACCGCCTCGGAGACCGCCTCCTTATCACCAGCGATGAAGCGATCCCATGGTGAGTTGCCCGACTGGATGACGCGCTCGAAGGTGGCGATCGCCTTGCCGACGTTCTCGTCGGTGATCTCTTCACTGCCGAATACCGCAAGGAACTGCTGCCGGTAGCCGGGAACTTCGTTGAGCGTCGCGATCATGTTTTCGACCCGATTCGCCATCTCCACCGGGTTCGCTACCGGCCCCAGGGCCTGCTCCTCCAAGGTCGGCGTGCGGCCATCCCAGAACTGCGTGGCGTGGAAGGCCGAATTGATGATCGGCATGGCGTTGCGGTTGCCGAAGTTCTTGTCGACCCCCGTGGAGAACTGATCCGGATCACCGAAGGCATGCTCGGGCTGGTGGCAGGAGGCACAACTGATCGTGCCATCGAGCGACAGGCGGCCATCATAGAAAAGCTGCCAGCCCAGCGCGACCTTTTCCGCAGTGATCGGATTGTCCTCCGGGATCTGCATCATGTTGGCGTCCAGGCCGAGGGGCAGATCGGGTATTTCCGGTATCTCGGGCTCGAAGGCCGGTTGGGCCGGCGCGCAGGCCAGGCCACTGAGAGCTACCAGGCCGGCAATCGTCGCCAGGCACAGGGCAAAACGAATGGAGCGATAATCCATGGCGGTCTCATCCTCCGTTGTAGGTGCAAGGCGCTCCAGGCCGGTTCGCCTCGCCCCGGGAAGTCCCCTTGGAAGAGGGCTGATTTAATGAGACCGAGTTATCGGAGTTTTGTCAAGCACGCGCAGCCGCGACTCGTGGGGAAATCCAGGTCAGCCTCGCAAATCGGCGAGCACTTCGCCGGGCAGAGGAAACCACCGCAGGCGTTCGAAGTCGTCGGGCAGCTCTGGATCCTGGATGTCCAGCTTTTGGGCCTCAGCCACGGCCTCTTCGACGATGCGCGCCGCTTCGTCCATGTAGTGCGCTAGCACGCTCTCTGGCTTCGTGATGTGGCGAGACCCGTACTCCATGCGTCCGCTCTCGTAGCTGATGTCCGTCAAGCTCAAGAGCGGCTCGGGGTAGCCGCGTCGATGCCGCCACAGG
>JAUWTE010000238.1 GCA_030609765.1 Acidobacteriota bacterium | reverse complement strand
TCGAAGTCTTCGTTGTAGGTCGAGAAGCCGCGGTCCAGCCCCCAGCGTGAGTGCAGAACGAACGCTCCGATGAAGGCGCCGCAGTCGTACCCTACGGCTTCCAACTGCTCTGCCAGAGTCGTGGCGTCCGCCGAGATCTCGAAGAGACCGTTGTCGCGCACCCCGTGGTGAGGCGGGAAGAGGGCAGTGAAAAGAGAGGTATGGGCGGGCAGCGTCAGCGGCATCGGCGAGACCACCTGCTCGAACCGAACGCCCTCCCGGGCGAGTCGGTCGAGTCGAGGTGTCTCGGCATTCGCGTACCCGTAGGATCCGATTCGGTCGGCTCTGATGGTGTCGATAGAGATGAGCAGAACATTGGCCCCCCGGTACTCCAGGGGCTCCGCGCGCGGCATCCACCAGAGGGCGATCGCCACGGCCAGCACGGCCACGACCACGATTGCAGACAGTGTTAAAGTGGAGATTCGACGCATAAGTAGTGCTTTGAGGTTGTAGATGCGTTGGGGAAGCCGAGACAGTACTTGATTTTAGCTGGGTGGAAGAAGGTCGGTCAATCGCGGTGCGGGCCCAGGGTGTATCGCCTGATGGTGGCTATTGTCCTGATGAGCTCAGGACTGAATAACGCCAGCGCACTCAGCGCCACCTCGGGGCAGGATCACGTCAACCTGATTGCAGTCACCGAGGACGTGGGCATCTCTTTCATGCATTTGTATGGGGGGCCCGAGAAGGGCTTCATCATGGAGATGGCGGGGTCGGGTGGCGCCTGGCTGGACTACGACCTCGATGGCTGGATGGACCTCTTGCTGGTCAACTCCCTGCCCGTGGTGACGCCCGATCCACCCGCGACAGTTGACGCCTATCTGCGCGGAGAGCTCGAGCATTGGGATGACGCGGGGCACCGGTTTTTCCGTAACGGCGGCGGGCAATTCGAGGAGGTGAGCATTGCGGCCGGCCTCCGTGACGTGACCTGGGGTAACGGCGTGGCGGTCGGCGACGTCGATAACGATGGGTTTCCGGACATCTACATCACCGCCATCGGGCCGAACAAGTTGTACCGGAATAACGGTGACGGAACGTTTTCACTGTGGCCCTCGGGGGCTGAGGATCCGCGCTGGGGCACGAGCGCCGTATTCACGGACTGGGACGATGACGGCTGGCTCGACCTCTACGTGGCGCACTACGTGGACATCGACGCCGAAAGAATTCCGGCGCTCGGTGACAATGCCTGCTTCTACCGGGGGATCGAGGTGCACTGCGGCCCCGAGGGGTTGGTTGGGGATGTCGACGCCTTCTATCGGAACACCGGTGAGGGTAGCTTCGTTCCCTGGCCCGACGCCGAGATCGACGTTGACAAGACCTTCGGGCTCGCCTTGCTGGCGACGGACTGCGATGGCGATAACCAGCCCGACCTCTATGTCGCCACCGACTCGACCATGAACCTTCTGTACCGGCACGAGCCCGACCATGCACTGCTGGACTGGTCGCTCATCAGCGGGTCCGGATTCAGCAGCAGCGGGCGGGAGCAAGCCGGGATGGGAGTGACCTCCGCAGACTACGATGGTGACGGGGACTTCGACCTTTTCGTCACCAACTTCCAGCACGACTACAACACGCTCTACCGAAACATGGGCGAGTGCATCTTCGATGACGCCAGCGAGCAGCTCGGGTTCGCCGTGACCAGCAGGGCGTACATGGGCTGGGCGCCGCAATTTCTCGACATCGACGGTGATGGGGACCAAGACGTTTTCGTAGCCAACGGCCACGTCTATCCGCAGATGTCGTTCGAGGGGCTCGAGCCCTGGGAGCAACGCAACCTACTCTATGTCAATGAGATCGCCCAGACTGGTGAAGCCAAATTCCATGAGATGGGAGAGGACGCCGGGCCGGGGATGGATGATTTGGGGTCGTCGCGGGCGGTCCTGCTGGCAGACTACGACAACGATGCCGACTTGGACCTGCTGATCACCAATATCAGCAGGTCGCCGACCCTGCTGCAAAATGCCGGAGAGATGGCCTTACCGGCGCTCCGCCTGAGCCTGATCGGGCGGTCAGGAAACCGCAGCGCCTACGGCGCCAAGGTCGTCGTGGATTCCGGTGATACGAGTCAGATCTTCGAGCTCCGCGGCAGCGACGGCTATGCGGGCAGCAACGATCCGCGCCTTCTGATCTATCTTCCCGGTGGCGTCGCCGATCGATTGCAGGTGACCTGGCGGAACGGTGAGGTCACGACTCTGGAGCAGATCGCGCCCGGCTGGCTGTTGCTCGACGAGCAGCGCGGCCTCATCGCTCGGAAGGAACCATGAGATCACTGCTCGCGACGTGCCTTGCTTTCGCCTTGGCCGGGTCCATTTGCGCGGCTGGAGTCGAAGCTGACCGGCAGGACCCCGAGATTCACCTGCAGCGAGGAGTCGAGCTGCTGGAAGTCATGCGAGTGGCTGAGGCGATCGAGCAGCTTGAAACAGCGTTGCTCCAGCGACCGCGAGACCTGCGGATTCGATACCACCTCGGGCGTGCACTGCTAATGGCTGGAAGGGCGGAGGAGGCGGTCGCGCAGCTCGAGGTTGCCCTCGACATTTCCCCCGAGCCGGGCCCTATCCACTTTCTTCTCGGACAGGTCTATCTGGAGACCGGCGACTTCGCCGCTGCCAAGACCGCGCTCGATACGGCTGCTGCCTCTCGTCCTGATTTCCTGCAGATCGATTTTTACCGCGCCGAGCTTTGCTATCGCGTTGGCCAGGTCAGCATCGCGCGAGAGAAATTCGAAGCCCTGATCGAGATCGTGCCCGATTGGGAGGCGGCGCTCGTCCGCGCCGGCACCCTCGCCCTCGAACAGGGTGACGCGGCAGCGGCGATTCGGTCGCTTCAAGCCGCTTTGGAGATTGCTCCCGAGAATCCCCTCGTGTGGCTGCGCTTGGGCACAGCCTTGGTCGGCGACGATCAGGCCCATGAGGCGCTGGCTGCCTACCGCAAGGCAGTGGAGTTGGCACCGAGCTTTCCGACCGCCCTGAACGCTGTGGCCATCCAGCTCATCAACCTCGACGAGCATGAGCAAGCGATGGAAGCACTCGAGGCGGTGCTGGCGAACGACCCCGATGACGGAGTCATGCGTTACCACCGCGCCAACCTGCTGTCGAGGGAGGGGCAGCATGCCGCTGCCCTCGAGGAGATTGATGAAGCTCTGGCGGACCTCCGTGCACCGAGCGACGCCTCGGCAGAGACTGTGGTGGACGTCTTCTCCCTGGCGAAGGCGATCCACCTTCGGGCGGATCTTCTGATGAAGCTCGATCGTCGAGAAGAGGCAGTGGAGGTGTTGCGCGACCTGGTTGTTAGCGAGCCGGACTACCCCGAGGCGCTCTACCTGCTTGGCAATGCGCTGGCGCGAGGCGGCGATCGCGCTGCCGGGATAGAGTTCCTGAAGCGCTTCAAGACGCTTTCGGATGCGCGCGAGCATCGCCAGCTCGGCGACCAGTTCCGTCGTCTCGAGAAGGATCCCGTGCGTGCCCGTTCCGAGTTCGAGGACGCTCTCGAAATCATCCCCGACGACCCCGGCTCGTTGCTGGGTCTGGGTGCCGTGCAGCGTGAAACGGGTGAGATTCAGCAGGCCCTCGAAACGCTCGCGAAGGCGAGAGCCGCAGGGGCGGCTGGCGACATCGAGTGGCACCGTGAGTGGGTCCTGGCGTTACACCTGGCTGGCAGAGGCGAGGAGGCAAGACAAGCCTGGGAGGACGCGCGAGCAGAGGGACTCACGCTCGGACCCGAGGTTTGGGCCGTTATGTACGATGGTGCCGCGCTATGCAGGTGAGAGGGCTGCAAGGGTTCGGTCGCCGCGAGCTCATAGCGATGTTGGCGGCGACGGCGCTGTTAGCGGCGGCTCTGGTCGGCCTGCTGTGGCGCAACCCGCCGTCGAATGATCCCGAGTCCGGTACTGAGCCGGCGGAATCACCGTCGATCGAGGCGGAATCCCTGCGGGCGGGCCCCAACTTGGTGCTGGTTACCCTGGACACGCTGCGCGCTGATCGCCTCGGCTCGTACGGCTACGAAGCCGCCGAAACGCCCGACCTGGACCGATTGGCCGCGGAGGGTGTGCGCTTCGAGCAGGTGGTGAGCCCCGTACCGGCCACTTTGCCCGCGCACGCCTCGATCCTCACGGGCCAGAATCCCTACCGCCACAAGGTGCGTGACAACGGTACTTTCCAGTTGCAGGACGATGCCCTGACCCTGGCCGAGATTCTCGATGATGCCGGATACGCCACGGCGGGCTTCATAGCAGCCTTCGTGCTGGACGCTCAATTCGGCACCGCTCAGGGATTTGACGAGTACACCGACTTCGGCGATCAGGAGGTTGCGGAAGCGGCCAGCCCCTTCCCCAACGTCGAGCGAAAGGGCGGGGAAGTCGTCGAAGAGGCCGTCGAATGGTTGCAGCAGCGGACCGGCCCGTTCTTCGCCTGGGTGCACTTGTATGACCCTCATGACCCCTATGCGCCGCCCGAGCCCTATCGCACTCGCTACCGCCAGCGTCCGTACGATGGTGAGATCGCCTACACGGACGAAGTAGTGGGTCGATTGCTCGCCGGTCTCGAGGCGGCGGGTCACGATCGCGACACGCTTCTGGTTGTCGTGGCCGACCATGGGGAAGGGCTGGGTGATCACGGTGAGTCCATGCATGGCTTCTTCGTCTACGACACGACGGTTCGCGTGCCGCTGATTTTGTGGGCGAAGGACGCGTTGCCGGCCGGGGTGGTCGTGGCGGGCCAGGCCCGGCTGATCGACATCTTGCCGACGGCGTTAGCGCTCCTCGGCGTTTCCGATCCTGCGCCATCGATCCGCGATGGCGTCGACATCAGAGCCCTGATCTCTGCTCCTGAAGCCCCTGGCCATGCTGCCTATTCCGAGGCCTTCTTGCCCCTGCTGCTTTTTGGATGGAGCGAGCTTCGATCCCTGCGGGCCAACGGTTTCAAATACATCGCTGCGCCGCGGCCCGAGCTCTACGACCTGCGGGCTGACCCCGACGAAACCACGAACCTGCTCGCCGTCGAGCCCCGCCTGGCAGCCACGATGCGGGCCGATCTCGAAGAGCTGGTGGCCGGGGACGATGACCCGACGGAGTTTGCCGCCGGCCGCCGGCCGCTCGATGCCGCCACCTTCGAGCGCCTCCGCAGCCTGGGCTACATCGGCGGTGGTGCAGGCGTGTCCGACGATCGCGACGTCGATCCCAAGGACAGGGTGGAACTCTTTCAGGATTTCACCAACCGCGTGAACGTGGTCTTTACCGCGGCCGCGGATGAGCGCTGGGACGAGGCGGCCGCCGAGCTCGAAGTCTTGGAGCGGCTGGCCCCGAACCATTTCTCCGTTCAGCATGGCCTTGGCCTGGTGGCGCTAGCGCAGGGGAACGTGGAAGAGGCGGTGAGGAGGCTGGAACAGGCTCTCTCGCTCAACCCTTCATATAGCCCGACCCTGATTCAGCTCTCGAAGGCGTATCAAGCTGCGGGCCGGCCCGAGCGAGCCGTTGCGCTCCTGCGCGAGGGG
>JAUWTE010000299.1 GCA_030609765.1 Acidobacteriota bacterium | reverse complement strand
CACGAAGGGCAAGGTGCGGGTCGCGGTAGGCAGGGCGTCCGATTTCTTTGGCCCAGGCGTGTTGATGTCAGCGATGGGTGCGCAAGTTCTGAAGCCGGTGCTGCGCGGGAAAGCTGCCGGGGTGCTGGGTAACACTGATCTGCCGCACACCTATAGCTACGTGCCTGATATTGGCCGGGCGCTGGTGCTCTTGGGTGAGCGGGAGGAGGCGTTCGGAGAGATCTGGCATCTTCCGAGTGCGGAGGCCGTTTCGACTCGCGATCTGGTGACGATGATGTTCGCGGAAGTCGGCAAGAAGCCGAAGATGCGAGCGGCATCGAAGTGGATGCTGCAGTTCGTGGGCGTCTTCAACCCGATGGTGCGGGAGGTAATCGAGATGCTCTACGAGTTCGAAGAGCCCTTCATCATGGACAACAGCAAGTTCACCAACGCCTTCGGCGACATCTCTACGCCGCTGCCCCAGGCTCTTCAGGCGACGGTGGATTGGTTCAGGGTGAACCAGTAGAGGCCAGGATCTCCAGCAGGTCGGCAGCTTCCTCGTCCCTTCCTTCGGCGAACAAGGCAGCTGCAGCGAGGGCGCTGCGAAGATAGGCAACGGTCACGGGGATCTTCAAGAGCAAGGCTTTCTGGTCCGGGGTAGGCTCGGTCGGGCCTTCAAGGGCGCACGCACTGCTCGTGAGGATCTCCTCGATCTGAGGCTCGGTGAGCTCCAGCGACTCGAGCTCTCGCCAGATCGTGCTCCGGCCCCGCTGGTAGTAGCGACCCAGTTGAGATCCTTCCTCAGTGCGGATGATCTTCTCGAAGAGCACGTCCGCCTCCCAGAACAGCCGGTGCCCGGGGCCGGCAAGCGTGATCAGGAAAGCCGCGTTGAGAGCTCTGACTGTGTCGGTCCGTCTTCCATCGCCCGGGTTGATCTGGTCGGACGGGTCGGGGAGATAGGTCCTGCCGCCGTCGTCTTCCTTGCCGAGGCTCCCGCCAGTACCGCCGCCCAGCAGGCCGAGGAGCGTGGACTCGAATCGCTTGATGCTCATGGCTCCCTATACTACGCGCCTTCCTTCGTTTGTCTCGGGGTCCGTAGAGCAGTTGGGCCCGAATGCCTGCACGGTCATTTGCACGGCTTCCTCAACGCGGACACAATGGGGCTCTCCCCGGCCCGCGGGGTAGCGGGCCACGTTCAGCAGAGCGACAAGGAGCACGCATCGATGCGAAAGAACTCGTGGATTCTCGGTATTCTCGTTGCACTGGGAGCTCTCCCCCTGGCCGTGGCAGCCAACCCGTTGTCGGCAAGCACCGCGGCGAATGGTGTTGCGCCGTCAGTGGCGGGAATCTCGCCGGCGGCATTACCTGTGCAGGCTGCTTCGTCCACGGTCAAGGACTTCGGGCTGCCGATCCTGAGTCATCGTCAACAGCAGCCGATCGTCGACTCCTGGATCGTCAAGCGCTTCGATACCGCCCTGCCGGAGCTGATGCACCGGGCCGGCATCGACATGTGGATCATCATCACCCGCGAGTACAACGACGACCCGGTGTTCCGCTCCATGGCTCCGTTGACCACCTATGCTTCGCGCCGCCGCACGATTCTGGTCTTTTTCGATCGCGGTCCCGGGGAGGGCGTAGAACGGCTGTCGATCGGACGTTTCAACTACAACGGCCTGTTCGAGGTGCACAGGACCCACAACGAGCGGCAGTTCGAGGGTCTGATCGAGGTGGTGAGGGAGCGCGATCCGCAGGTCATCGGTATCAACACATCGGAGCGCTGGAACCACGCAGACGGTCTGTCGGCCAACGAGAAGGACAACCTGGTCGAGGCACTCGGGCCCGAGTATGCCTCGCGCCTGGTTTCGGCCGAGGCACTGGCGGTCGGGTGGCTCGAGTACAAGCTGCCCGAGCAGACTGACGCCTATCGGAACGTCATGCAGGTGGCGCACAGGATCATCGCTCAGGCCTTCTCCAACGACGTCATCGTCCCCGGCATTACCACCACCGACGACGTACGTTGGTGGATGCGTCAGCGCGTGGCCGACCTGGGGTTGGGCCAGTGGTTCCATCCCTCCGTCAGCATCGAACGCGAGGGCGGCCTCGAGGGCGTTGAGCGCGCGGCCGATGGCGGCTATGTGATCCAGCGCGGCGATATGCTGCACTGTGATTTCGGCATCGTGTATATGGGGCTGAACACCGACACGCAGCACCTCGCCTATGTGCTCAGGCCCGGCGAGACCGACGCCCCCGCCGGCCTGAAGGCCGGCCTGGCCGCGGGGAACCGATTGCAGGAGCTCACCATGCGGCACGCCGTGATCGGTGGCACGGGCAACCAGGCCCTGGAGGGTGCGCTGAGGCAGGCCCAGGAAGAGGGTCTGGACCCGATGATCTACTGCCATCCGGTCGGCTATCACGGCCACGCTGCCGGGCCGCCGATTGGCATGACCGACTACCAGGAAGGGGTGCCGGTGCGCGGCGACCGCGAATTCTATCAGAACACCTGGTATTCGATCGAGCTCAACGTTCGCCATCCGGTGCCGGAGTGGGGTGACCAGGAGGTGCGCTTCGCGCTCGAGGAGGATGCCGCGCTACTGGAGGGTGGCTGGGACTGGGTGGATGGCAACCAGACGGAGTTCTACCTGATCAAATAGGCGTACGGTCGTCCCGGCCAGGGCCTGCTAAACCCGGCAAATGCGCCAGGGAGTCAGCGAATGGTAAGCTAAAGCCTTCGAGTTACTTCCTCCCCAGAATGCACTAACGAATATCTCTTGGGATTCGTCATGAGCCTGATTGTCGCAAAAGATCTATCAAAGACCTACAGCGTGGGAGAGATCGAAGTCGAGGCTGTGAAGTCTGTGAGCTTTGCAATTGAACCTGCCTCGTTTGTTTCTTTTATAGGTCCATCCGGCAGTGGTAAAAGCACACTACTCAATCTCATCGGGTGTCTGGATAAGCCCACTTCAGGTACGTTGACTGTAGCTGATGTAGTGACCGCCGGTCTGACACGCAAGGAGGCCGCCATTTTCAGGGGGGACAATCTTGGATTTATCTTTCAAGATTTCAACCTAATCCCGGTCTTAACTGTTTATGAAAATGTCGAATACCCGCTCTTGATGGTTAAGAACGCCCCTGCTGAGGAAAGGAAGAAACGTATTATCCCGTTGTTGGAAACCGTCGGGGTGATCGATCAGAAGGACAAGTATCCTAGTCAGATCTCCGGCGGGCATAAGCAAAGGGTGGCCATTGCGCGGGCCCTCGTGACAAACCCCCGGCTAGTACTCGCAGATGAGCCCACCGCGAACCTGGATAGCAAGACGGCCTTCAAGGTTATCGATATCATGAGGAAGATGAAGGATGAATTGGGAATAACCTTCATCTTCTCAACCCACGATCAAGCGATCGTCGGTGAAGTGGAGACTATCTTCAGTCTCCACGACGGAGTGCTTGTGGGCATCACCTCGGGGAAGGGGCGGGACGATGTCTAAGCTCATCAAGATCGCGGTGCGAAACCTGTTTAGGTACAAGAGAAGAACCCTACTGACATCCTCGCTAATTGCGATCGGCGTAATGTTCGTGCTTGTGTTTGTCGCTGTCGCAGGTTCGTTCAAATACATGATGGTTGGTCAGATCACAGACTCGATGCTTGGTCATCTCCAAGTTCATAAAAGGGGGTATGTGGCATCTATTGACAGCCTTCCGCTAACGCTGAATCTCACCGCGGACGAGGCGGCGACACTGGAATCGGCTCTAGGGCAGATTCCGGAGATAGAGGCCTTTTCTTCGAGACTCAAGTTCGGGGGCATGTTCAGCAATTTCATCGAGACGACCAATATCAGGATTAATGGGGTGTATGGCGAGGAGGAAATCGCGACCCTTCCGCTCTTCCCATCGAGAGTGGTCGAAGGGGAGGCAACCATCAGAAAAGGCGAGATCCTGATACCTGAGTTGCTGGCGAACGGGTTGAAGGTGACGGTTGGAAGTAACGTAGTGGTAATTGCTACGAATCGTGATGGCTCAGTAAACGGCAGGCAGTTTGTGGTTGGAGGAATACTCGCGAGTGTAACCGGGCCGGGAGGTCGGGACGGGTACTTGCACATCGAAGACGCTATGGAGATCTTGCGCCTAGATGAGATGGAGATCAGCGAGGTCGCCATCAGGCTCAGTGATTTTGGCCGTCTTCATGACGTGAATGCGAGGCTGAAGCAGCTGTTGTCTCCCGAGCTCGACATGCAGGGCAAGCCGGTGTTCGATGTTCGAACATGGGAGGGCCTTTCGCCTTTCTACAATATTGCCCGAATGATTGACATGATGACGTTTTTCATCAGGCTGATGCTCATCGCCATCGTTCTTGTCAGCATCATGAATGTGATGATCATGGCCGTGTTCGAGCGGATCAGGGAAATCGGCACAATTGCCGCAATAGGCACGCTACCGGGTACGATTCGGTCTTTGTTCCTGATTGAGGGCTTCGCACTCGGTGTGCTCGGTGCGGTTGTAGGGAATGTTCTGGCATGGGTAGTCGTTGCCATCCTGAGCATCTCTAATGTGAGCTTTAATTTTGGCAGAGAGACAGGTCTTGTGCTCGCCCCCCGGTTACAAGTCGAGGACATGCTTCTGATTTCTGTCATCGTCATCATTGTGTCAGTCGTCGCTGCACTCCAGCCTGCAATCAAGGCCTCGCGAATGGAGCCGGTTGAGGCCCTTAGGCATGTGTAGAGGCATAAAGTCGGAGGATAGAACATGACGAACATCGCACTGATCTTATTAATATCGTGCCTCGCCACCCCATTCAGTGGAGTAGATGATAATGAGCTCCTTG
>JAUWTE010000286.1 GCA_030609765.1 Acidobacteriota bacterium | reverse complement strand
TGTATCCAACCGATTCCGCGGCCACCAATCGATATGGAATGGACGTTGTGATCATGTCCGGGGTGGGCCATTTTGCCATGATGGAAGACCCCGAGACGTTCAATGCTCTTCTTTCGTCCGCCATAGCCGACTTTGCGAACTGAGATCCAAAACGCGAGCGAATCATGAAGAGGAACCCGTTTCAGCATATCGACCTGCGGGTCAACGACCTCGAGGGGGCCTGGGTGTTTTACTCGAAGATCCTCCCGGCCATCGGTTTTGAGGAAGGCTGGAAGGGCGAGCGCTTTCGCGGCTTCGACGCCCACGGGAAACTGCCCGACCAAGCTTGGTTTGGGTTCACCGAAGACAAGAACCATCAGGCAAACGCCAATCGGATTTCCTTTTGGGCGGAGAGCCGGGAAAGAGTCGACGAGCTAGGGGAACTGATCAAGAGCGCGGGCGCCCGGAACATCAGCGGGCCAAGAGAATGCCCCGAGTACACTCCAACGTATTACGCCGTCTTTTTCGAGGATCCCTTCGGCAATTGTCTCGAGGTGTGTTATCGCGAGGACTAGTTCAGGGGTTGATTTGAAGGTAATCACCGCCACGGCTGCGGCAGCCCGGCCCTTAGGCGATGCGCAGCACGCTAGGCGACCGAGGCGAAGAGGAAATGCTCGAGAAGGAGCAACTGAGGGAGATCGAGGATGTGCTGGGCACCTTCTGTAGAGAAGAGCCGCCGGCCCGAGTACGCAATAAGCTTCAATTCGTGTTTCGTGTGGAGGCGCGAGCGGTCGTCCTCGCGGAGCGTCGCCCCGCATTTGGGGCTGACCTGGGATGGACCGAAGGTCCTGTAGCGAAGTTTCGGTACACGAAGAGCCGATCCGAGTGGTCGCTGTACTGGCGCGATCGGCATGGGAGCTGGCACGAATACGATCTCGTCCCGCCAGCCAAGAAGTTGGCCACGCTCTTTGCTGAAGTAAGGCGAGATCCAACTGGCATCTTCTGGGGATAGACAGGAGTTCGGAACCGACCACCGGGGTTTGTCCGCCGAGTGGCCGTTAGACGGAATTGGCTCGACGAATGGTCAGGCTGCTGAGAGCTTCTGGACCCGGAGTGTTCTCCGCTTTCGCTCGGCGTGCCACAGGTCGAACTGGACCTGCTGGTTGAGCCAACTCTCGGCGGTCGTATCGAACGCGATCGACAGGCGCACCGCCATCTCGGGGCTGATGCCGGCGCGACCGTTCAGGATGCCCGACAGGGTCTTGCGGCTCACGCCGAGCGCCTTGGCGGCGTCGGTGACGGTCAGTCCGAGCGGCTCGAGGCACAGCGCCTTGATCACTTCGCCCGGGTGCGGTGGATTGTGCATCTTCATTGTGCGACCTCAGTGGTAGTCCTCGTAGTCAACACGAACGATGTCCTTGTCGGCGACGCTGAACGTGATACGCCAGTTGCCACTGACCTTCACGGCCCACGTGCCCTTGCGATCGCCTCGAAGCTCGTGGAGTTCCAGGCCCGGCAAAGCCATGTCGTGGGGGCTCACCGCGGCGTTTAGGCGACCGAGGATCAGCCGGAGTCTCCTATGGCACAGCTAAAAGGACTATCGGTTGAGCTTTAGGGCGGCACGCTCCTCTGGTTGAGGAAGGGCTGGGTTGATAGCGTGGAGGCCTACGCCCATGACGAGCCCTTCCCAGAGGACGCTAATGGACCTCAAGGAGCGAGTTCCCCTCGGCAGGACGGGACAGATGGTGAGCCGGATGGGGTTGGCATCGGGCTACGGCGTGCCCGCGGCGGCCATCGAGAAGGCCTTCCACGAGTACGGGGTCAACTATCTCTACGTCTCTCCGTACGTCAACCTGGGCAACATGGCGCAGGCGATGCGCAACCTGGCGCCCAGCCACCGCGAGGAGCTCTTTATCGTGTTGGCCAGGCCGCTTCTCGGGGGGTTCGGGGGGCTCCGGCTGGAAAGCTTTGTAGAACGCTGGTTGAAGAAGCTAGGCCTCGACTGGGTCGATCTGCTGTTCCAGGACGAGCGCAAGCCCCTGCGCCAGAAGCTCTCCGACCGGGTACAGCAGCTCCAGGACGGCGGCAAGGTGCGATTCGTGGGGATGTCCAGCCACGACCGGCCCCTCTTCAGCAAGGTCGCCCGTGGAGAGGTAAAGGCGCCGGCGGATTTCTTTCACGTCCGCTACAACGCCGTGCACACAGGAGCCGAACAGGACGTCTTTCCGCACCTGCCGCGGGAAAACCGTCCAGGCATTGTGATCTTCACCGCCACCTGCTGGCGCAAGCTTCTCAAGCCCAAGCGGATGCCGGCAGGTGAGCGTCCGCTGGCCGCGCCGGACTGCTACCGCTTCGTTCTCTCCCATCCCGACGTGAACGTCTGCATCACGGCCCCCTCCACCGCAGCGCGGATGGAGGAAAATCTCAGGGCCCTGGACGCCGGGCCCCTCGACGAGGAGGAGATGGCCCGCGTCCGACGCATCGGCAAGCACATCTACGACTAGGAACTCATGAGCAACATTCTTGCCACAGAATGAACGAGGTCAGGGGCGTTCGCTGCCGACACGCCTTCGAATTCGCGTGCGTGCACGCGAATGGTGACGTGGTCTGCAGCATCATTGATGGCCGCGGGGACTTCGTGATCGGGAATGCCTATCAGCAGCCCCTCTCCGATATGTTTGCCGGCGCGCGCGCGCAGGAGTTGCGGAGTCTCGTGCTCTCGACCTGCGACTCCTATTGCGCCGCCATCGGCAAGTACTGTCCGCTCAAGAGCATTCCGTTCGAACCAGGCGAGGACCTGCCGGTACGGATACGATTCCTGGCAATCGAGCCGACGACTACGTGTGATCTGCGCTGCCTGTCCTGTCCGGTGCGAGATTTTACTGGCGACGTGACGTGGCGCGACGCCTACCGCGACGGAGGCGTGTCCTTCCTTTTGTGGGACGGTCTCCGGCGCTCGAAGCAGCATGCGGCCGACGGGATCCGTCGCGCGTTTCCGCTCCTCGACGACCGAACACCCGCGCAGCTCGGACGCCGGGGGGCGCAGCTGCTCCGTGGTCGTATCCCGAAATCGAGAGCGGGTACCCTCCCGATTGACGTATTGAAACGGATCGTCGTCGAAGCCGGCCCAGACGTCGAACGGGTGGATCTGTTCAACTACGGTGAGCCTTTTCTCTACCGACATCTAGTTGATGCACTTCGCCATATTCGACAGACGCTCCCGGCAACAACGATTGCCATCTCCACCGATGGGATGCAAATCCGTGGAGACGTCGAGTCGACCATCGTTCGAGAGCGGCTGCTCGATTGGGTGATCTTCTCCATCGATGGCTGCGACGCGGAAAGCTACCGCCGCCATCGAATCCGCGGTACGTTCGACGTGGCATTCGCGAATCTCGTTCGCTTCCATCGCAGTGCCGTGGGAACCGGCATTCGCGTGCTGTGGCAGTACGTCGTGTTTCGCTGGAACGACCGGGACGACCAGTTCAGACGCGCGATTGCCCTGGCGGAAGAACTGGGTGTTCAAATCTGCTTCGACTTTGCTCACACGTGGGGACGTTCGCGCCGCAGTCCAGACGCTCTGCGATACCTGGCGCCTTACCTCAAGCCTTTTACGGCGCTTCCCGGAGAGCCTCGGCAGGACGGATGGTAAAGGAACGGGTATGCGTTACCCATGCAGTTGGCGGCGACTGGGACGGTCGCAAGATCGGCGAATTGATCCCGGCCATTCGGCGGGGATAGAGTCGAGTGGGATTTACTCGGAGGTTGGATAGGTAGGATCGGACACGATGGCTATGAACAACGACGAGCCAGAGGTCTTGTGTCACTGGTCGGCACGGAAGATGAAGCCGATCATCCTGCTCTACGTGGCCGCGGTTTTTGTCGCCCTTATGGTGCCGTCCTACTTCGTGCTCCATTCGACGACAGCCGTTAAGGCGCTGGCGCTCGCCGCAGTCGCGTCCGTCGTTCCGCTCATTCCCGCGGTGGTCAGCCGGGTTGAGTATCGGCTGACCGCGCGAGGACTCGAGCATCGACCGCTCGACAAGAAGGAACCGGGAGAATTCAAGAGCGTCTTCCAGTTGGATGAACTGAGCCACGTTGTACCGATGCGGCACGGATTCAAGTTCTACAAGCCCCTGAACGAGTCGAATCCCTTTCGACGCTTCTGGAAGGCACATGTTTCGGATGCGTTTTCCGGCGAGGTCCACGTCGAGACGGTGGATCGAGAAAGAGTCTTGGACGAACTGGCTCAGCGCGGAATTCCGGAGCGACGATTCCGTCTCTTCAAGAAGTAGATTCCGGGGCCGTGCTTCACGCGTGAGCGGAGCAGGTCATGCCACAGCTAGAGGATGCCGACCCGCGGTTCAAGTGGCCGGTTACCGTCACGCACCCGATTCCAGCACCTGCGGAGAGTGTCTGGGCGGCCATTTCGGCCCCTGGCAACCTCGAGGCCTGCCATCCGTTCTGTGAGAAGAACCCTGTGGAGGTCTGGCCTGGTCCAGAGTCCCGGGACTCGATTCACTACCTGAGTGGATGGGTTTATGAGCGTCGGTTCTTCCGATGGATAGATGGGGTCGGCTACGATCTTGAAATCGGAAGTCGCGGTGGGAGAAGCTCACTTGTGTCTTGGCGGATCGTCCCGGGTGACGATCAAGGATGCAGGCTGAGCATTACGGTTTATCCGCACCTGCTTCAGAGGATCCCGGTTGCAGTCCGGTGGCTCCCGCACCTGGTTTGGGTTCGCCCGACGCTCACGAGCTACCTCTCGTCGGTGGTCAAAGGGTTCGAGTGGCACGTGACTCGCGGTGAACCCGTTCCGCGGAACCAGTTCGGCACGCACCCTTGGTTCTCGGTTCCCAAGAGGGCTTAGCGGAGGCGGATGGAAGGCTGCGGCCCGGTGGCTCGGTGGTCGAGTACACGGGTGGAAGCACGGGCGTGTCGCTGGCTTTT
>JAUWTE010000386.1 GCA_030609765.1 Acidobacteriota bacterium | reverse complement strand
GATGCCACGTTGTGGGCCGACGGATACGACGGCGCCACCGAGCGATCCGTGGCCGTCCCATGGTAGCGAGGACCATATCTGTCTTTCCGTGCTCGCTGGTAGAATCAAATGATCGCATCGGCATGTCAGGGCTCACACGACACACGGCGTCCGCGCTGCAGGGCACGACTCATGCACAACGAGTTCACAGCCATCGTTGAGAAGGACGGCGAATGGTTCGTCGCGTATTCGCCAGAGGTGCCTGGTGCGAACGGACAGGGCAAGACGAAGGAAGAGTGCCTTCGTAGCCTCACCGATGCCATTGCATTGATACTCGAGGATCGTCGCGAGGACGGGCTCCGCGGTGCGCCAAGAACGGTTGTTTGACCGTTCCCGAGATCGGCAAATAACCCCTTCGAGGCGGCATGTCGAAGAGCGATAGCCCGGATCCACGGGTAGTCGACAAGCCCGGGCCCATTGCGCTCGGATCCGGCATTGCCACCCTCGCGATAGCTGCGCCCTTCATGGCGGTCGCCGTCGGGCTCATCGAAACCGCTGAGCCTGTGCACTGGGTCCTGCGCGTTTTCCTGTTCCTGTTCACTGCCCCCTTCGTGGCCATCGGCGGCTTACTGGTGTTCGGGGGATTCGCGATTCTCGTTGATGCCGCGGTGCCGGGCAACACCTCGATCGTCCAGCGTATGCCAGTGTATTTGCTGCGTCAGATGGCGAAGCCTCGACACCTGCTTGCTGCCCTGCCCATGGCCCTGATCGTGGCTCAGTACTACGCGGTGTCCCGAACCGGTGAGGGGTTTTTCGGCGTCAGCGCCGAGCTCTTGGAGCGCGGAATCCTGCTCGAGTTCATCGCCATTCATGCGACCGGCTTCTTGGGAGTGCTTACCTTGATCCCCGCCAGAGGGCGGCAGGGTATCTTGAAGATCGCGGGATTCGCGGCGCTTTCTGCCTTCTATCTCATGATTGCCTTCAACGAGGGTTGGGCAGCCGCGTTGTTCCTGGCGGGTCTCATCTGCTTGAAGCTCGTGCCGTTTCTTGCCAGCCCTCCTGACCTGCACACCGGCGCCACGCTCGGGCTGCGGTGGGGATTCCAGATGGTGGTGTTTCTGTCGGTGTTTTCGTTCCTGGGCGGATTCGAAAGCTTGCGCGCCGGAACGATCTACTGGAGTGTCATCATGCTCGCCGAGCTCTTCGGCATGACCGAGGCCGAGTATCTCGGTCCGCCCGAGCCGCCGCCGAGGCCAGACAACATCTGACCCCCCGGCGCGGACCCTTTACTGGCTGCCGGTCCTCTCTCCTACAGCGTCCAACCCTCCCGATAGGGAGGCCGAATGTACTCCTCCGGGACACCTTCCGTGAGACAGTCGCCGGTTGCGGGGTCGATCTCGACCGGACTACCTGTGCGCACCGCCAGATTGCCAAGCAATACCATCTCGCTCAGCGGCCCCGAGTGCCCCTCGAAGCTGGAGTTCGTGGGCGCACCACCCTTGGCGGCCTGGATCCACTCCTCGTAGACACCCGGAGAGCGTGGATATTTCACGGCCGGGGGATTGGCCATGATCTCGCGGTGCCGCTCGCGATCGAGAAGACGGGGGCGATCGCCGTAGACGCCGGCCAGGAGCATACCGTCGTCACCGATCCAGAGCTGGCCACCGATCGGGTCCAGCGGCCAGCGCCTGCCCAGACCGAGCCCGGGCGGCATGGCGGGGGTCAGGCCGCCGTCGCGCCAGACCACCTTGATCGGGCCGCGCCCGCCACGGGCTGGAAAGTCGTAGACGATTCGCGAGGTCGTGGGGGCTGTCTCGCGATTCACCGGCGTCGTTTCCGCCTCGATACGAGTCGGGTAGCCGAGATCCAGAGTCCAGAAGGCGGCGTCCATCGCGTGGCAAGCGATGTCGCCGAGGGCGCCGGTGCCGTAGTCCCACCAGCCGCGCCAGTTGAACGGTGCGTAAATCGGATTGTAGGGCCGCTCGGGGACAGGCCCCAGCCACAGGTCCCAATCGAGGGTGGGTGGCACCTCGACGACCTCTTCGGGCCGGTCGATCCCCTGCGGCCAGATCGGCCGATTGGTCCAGTAGTGAACTTCCCTGACGTCGCCAATCGCGCCTGCCTCGACCCACTCGCGCATCTGCCGCGTGGTTTCCGTCGTGTGACCCTGGTTGCCCATCTGGGTGGCCACCCCCGTCTCCCGCGCGACCTGCATCATCACCCGCACCTCGTGCAGCGTGCGCGCTAAGGGCTTCTGGCAGCGCACTGCCTTGCCGAGGCGCATTGCCATGATCGCGGCCACTGCGTGGGTGTGGTCCGGTGTCGACACCGTCACTGCATCGATGTTGTCGCCCTCGATATCCAGCATCTCGCGGAAGTCGCGGTAGCGTTTGGCATCCGGGAAGCGGTCGAAGGTGTCCGCCGCCCGGTTCTCGTCAACGTCGCACAGGGCGTAGATGTTCTCGCCAATAACGCCGCGGACATCGCTGGCCCCCTGGCCACCCACACCGATGCAGGCGATGTTGAGCGTGTCGCTAGGGGCCTGGTACCCGGTGCCACCTAGAACGTAGCGCGGCACCACGGTAAAGGCAGCGCCAGCGGCGGCGATGTTTTGCACGGCGGCTCTTCGGGTCAGCTTCTTGTCGCTCATATCACCGGCTCCCTTCGAGGGTCGCGGGTCGGGCTAGCTCGTCAGCGGCCCGCAGCAATATCTCCGAGGCTCAACGGCAGAATCTCTCAGGCTCAACCGCAAGGTCTGTGAGGCTCACCGGATGGTAACCCACCGGCGGCGACCCATCGAGGGTGATTGCTGGCCGCGTTGATTTCCATCGTTGGGGTCCAGATCTAGCGGCCCGCTGCTAGCAGGGCGGACGTAGAGGACGCCATACGTTGGGCGCGCCAAGAATCGTAGTCCTCGACACGAACGTCCTCGTCTCAGCTTTGGGCCATACCGCTCAGACGAGGCGCGTCTGGGCCAGGTCGGAGATGATCCTGGCTGTGGCTCGGCCGTTGTCGATAATGTCGGGAATGGCTGAGCCGTAGAGCGAGCTGCCGGCGATAAGAAGGCCGGAATGAAGATCGAGTTGTCTTTCGATTTCCTGGACCCGTTCCCCGTGGTCGACGTTGTACTGCGGATGCGACCTGGGCCAACGTCGAACCTCCGTCAAGACAGGCTCAGCCTTCACCCCGAGTAGGGTTGCGGCTTCTCGCCGAGCCACTCGCACCGCGCTTCGGTCTTTCAAATCGAGGAAATGCGCCTTGCGCTCTCCACCCAGCTCAACGTTCAAAAGGGCCGCGCCGGGCGGAGCGCGGAAATCGAGCTTTCGGTGAGTGACCCAGCATGCCAGGGAAGGTCGCCCCTGGCTGTGAGGAACAAAACACCCCATCGTTTCGGGGATGCTGTGTGCAGCTCGTTGATCGTAGCCGAGGTGAACCGACAGGGAGGATGCATGCGGGATGGAGAGAAGCCCCTGGGCAACCTCAGGCGCAAAGCCCTTCACCAGCGATGCCGCCATACGCTGGGGCACGGCAAGCACGCAAATGTCGGCTGTCCAGGCCTCGCCGTCCGCTGTTTCCACCGTGTACGCGGCTGCTCCGACAGGGTCACCGGCAGGCCGCAGCATCCTCACGCGGCGACCCAGGCGCAGCGCTCCCGTGTCGTTGCGCCGAATCGCCTCTGCCACCGCATCCACCAAGGTCCGCATACCGTCGCGGAATGACACGATCGGCGAACGTGTGACTTTCATGGGGACGCCAAGAAACTCGCCCTCACCCGCCCCGTTATCTCGGGTGGCACTCCGGCGGCCCTGGGCAACGCTGCCGTAGCTCTGCTCCAGCTCCAAGAGCTCAGGGAACGTGTAGCGGACACCTAGCTGGTCAGGATCACCCCGATAGAACCCGGCCAGCATGGGATCCCCTACCCGCTCGAGGATCTGTTTGCCGAAGCGACGAGTTACGAAGGACGAAATCGATTCATCGGACCGCGGCTGGCGTCGTGGCTCGAGGCGCTCGAGGCTGGCCCTGAACTTCCCCATACGGGTCAGGAGCGAGCTCCGAAGCAGATCATTGAGCCGCCCCTCAGCGAGGCGCGACAACCCCG